>JAYVBN010000614.1:0-12994 GCA_043750455.1 Bacteroidia bacterium
TAACAAGGTCTTAAGTTCTGATCTTGTTTTATCCCAGTCTGCTGTCAGTTCTTCAAAGGTAGCATAGGCCGGAGTGTTTTCAACAACTACTCTTGGCGCCTTAAACTTCAAGGGTAGTCGCTGCGATATCTGGAGCAATACCATTTTAATTTCTTCCAGCGCACCGGTATCTTCAGCTTCTTTTATACCCAACATTTTTTTGTGAAGGTACATGATGGAGAGTTTTTCTGCGGCTATGAGGTGAGCCAGTATCTGTTGAATAGACCACTTTCCTTCGGGCGCATGTTGCTGCTTATCCGTTGACAGATTTTTTAGAGTGGCTATTAAAGTGTCTCGTTCCCTTTCTAAAGAATCGAAAAGGTGTTGAAGTTTTGTGTTCACTTGCAGTTGTTTTTGTAAAACTAGCTATTCTTGACCACACTTATTTTTCGGCTTTGACTAAAATATCCAGTAGAAAATGAATTTGATTTTCAAATCAAATTCATAACTTTCATCAACTGCACTTACCCCTACTATTATGAATACCAATTATGCTAGTTTTTGGATGCGTTTTGTGGCCATCGTCATAGACGGAATAATTATCGGTATCGTTCGTGCCTTTTTGGTAGTACCCATTTTGGCTACACTCGGAATTACTTTTGCTAGTGGTTTTGAAAACTTTGATCCTGAGAACATGGATGAGCTAATTCCCTTCATTGCGACCATTGTGGCGGCTGCCGCTGCTCTTGCAGTACTTTCTTCCATCATTTGGGTGCTGTATGGAACACTGATGGAGGCATCGAAATATCAGGCTACTGTGGGTAAGTTGGCGCTTGGATTAATTGTTACCGACATGAATGGTGCTAAACTGGATTTTTCTAAATCGCTCGTTCGCAATCTTGGCAAAATACTTTCTAATTTTATTTTTCTGATCGGCTATATCATGGCGGCCTTCACTGAAAAGAAACAAGGCCTTCACGATATTATAGCAGGCACGCTGGTCGTGCAGAAATAGCTAATAACTCACCTCAAAAAATTAATTCGCCCAGGCTGCATTTCAATTTTTGCAGGAAGCCAACCCATCCATTCACCTTCGGCTTCAACCGGGCAAGACTCAGGTGCAGTTATTTCAATAGTTGTACAGGTGTTGTACATAATTAAATTGTTGTTGATTTTCTTTTTGGCCTTTACCAGTTGAAGAAACATCAGAAACTTTAATAAGTGCATCTCCTTAGCCAGAAAGGTAGAAAACATGCCATCATCCGGAAGCGCATCAGGGGCGATGTACATGGCGTTGCCAAATGACTTTCCATTGGCAATTGCCAGTACTCTCATCTTCCCACGCCACTCCCAGTTTGAGGCATTTATTATTATTTCCTGAGGCTTATGTGTAAAGAAAGTTTCAGTTATAGCTTTCAGATACGTAATTGTGGGTCCTAAAGAGCGGTCACTTTTTAATAATCTTCTCACCACTTCGGGCCCCATACCCAAACTACAAACATTAATAAAATACCTTGCGATGGTCTCTCCGTTTTCGTTCCTGCAATTTAGCTTTCCGATGTCGGTAGGTTGAGGATTGTTTTGTGTGAGAAGATTTGAAAGGTGAGTTGCGTCTGGCTTGAGGCCACACATTTTTGCGAAATCATTTCCTGTGCCAAGAGGGATTATTCCAATGGTTGGCAAAGTGCTTTCCTCTTGTTGATGCAACATTACTCCGTTCAGAACTTGATTGACTGTGCCATCTCCGCCAGCGGCAAGGATGTAGTCAAACTTTTCTTTGGCTGCATTGGACGCTAGTTCAATAGCGTGTTGTGCATGTTGTGTTTCAAAGACTTCAGCTTTAAAGTTTTTCTGAAGTGAGGGATAAATTGAGGTGTAAAAAAATTTCTTTTTGCGAGAAATGCCGTTGAGGATGATTGCTACTTTCATTTTAATGATCAATTGTCAATGCGACAATTAGCCAGTGAAAAAAATTGCATTGGCTAATCGGTTAATTGACTCATCGACTAATTATTTACAGTTTTTCTTAATCGCTGCCTTTGCATCGGGCGATCCGAGCTCATCTGCGCGTTTCAAATCAAGGCAACCATCGTAATTATTGTTCATCAAAAGTTTTACCAGTCCACGCTGATAATATGTTTCAGCATCTGCAGGATAAAGTTCAATAGATGTTGAGTAGTCCTCTGCGGCTCCCGCGAAATCATCTTTTTCTGTTTTGCTCAAAGCCCGATTATCAAAGTAAGTTGGATTTGTATTATCAAACTCGATGGCTTTGGAGTAATCAGCAATAGCTCCATCATAATCCAACAAGGTATGCTTGAGCACACCCCGAAGGTTATACGTTTCAGGATCTTCTGCATTAAGTTCGATGGATTTGTTATAGTCCTCTAGTGCACCTTTCAAATCTTCTTTTGCAGCTTTGGCCAATGCCCGGTTTTCGTATTTGGTCGGGTCTTTCGCGTCTAGTTTTATAGATTGATCATAGTCGGTAATGGCCGCTTCAAAGTTGGTAGTGTTATAATGTGCCACTCCGCGATAGTTGTAGAGGTTGGCGTCTGTCTTATCAAATTCAATTGCCTTGTTATAATCATCGATGGCACTTACATACTCCCCCAACTCAGTTTTTGCTACACCGCGATTGAAATATTTGTCGGCATCGGCCGGCCCCAGTTCAAGTGCTTTAGAGAAATCAAAATAAGCACCTTGTAAATCCTCGATATTGTATTTGGCAAAGCCGCGATTGGTATAGGCATCGGTAAATTTAGGATTGAACTTTATAGCTTTATCGAGATCATCAATCGCACCTTCATCATCACCTAAATTTATTTTAGCCTCACCTCGGTTGTTGAGTGCTTCAGAAAATGTAGAGTCAATGTCAATTGCAAAAGTGTAGTCGCTGATGGCACCGTAAACATCTTGAAGCCCAAGCCGTGCTTTGCCTCTCAGGTTAAGCACCTGTTTATTTTTTGGATTGCTGTCCAGTAGTTTAGATAGATCTGCTTTCGCGCCACCATAATCTTTTGCCTCAATTTTTTTCCTGGCATTTTCCAGTGCAGGATCGATCGATTGGGCAAAAGAGACAAATGAAAAAAGGAGTAAAAGTGAAAATGTGCTGAATGGCTTCATTCGTTTTGGTTTCTGAACGAGCCAAGTTAAAAAGAATTAGTGGTTTTTTGATGATCATTAGGAGGCAATTCAAATTGGTGCAGAAGTTCATAAATAAGCGTTAAACTTTTCATTGACTTCAAGAGCCTCACCTAGCCAAAATTTCTTATTGACTTATTTCAGTGTTTCCCTCTCCGGCCGTAGCTAATGTTAGGTCACATCTCAGGATAGATATGCTCCGGAGGAGCAACCTGTTTATAGAAATTGAGTACAATTTGAAGAGTCTGGCTCCATAGGAGCCACCTGTTATCTGGAGAAGGTTTCGAAACCGAGGTGTTGTAATTGTATTCTTTGTCATTTTACTTTTTTCTAATAGGCACTGATAGGAGGCTTCTACGGAGCCAATAAAATATTTAATGTCTTTTACTATAGACAGGTTGCTCCTCCGGAGCATAAACTTGTATGCTAACGGAAGCCAGCCGGAGAGGGGAAGATAATCTTGCGAGAAGATGATTGTAGATAAGGTGAGGCCAAAGAGCAACAATTTTGAATTGCACCCGATCATTCTCATAAACAGTTTTCTATTCATATATTTTCGCCATTCAAATCAACCTGAAGCCGGAATTTGGTTTTTGGCAACTTCACTGATCAGATAATCGTAAATTGGCACAAACATGAATCAGCTAATGAAAAAAGTTTTGACTGCCCTATCGTTTTTGTTTTCTGGCTACCTCTTATCTGCACAGGAAAAACCACTTGATATGAAGATGGATTTTGAGGAATACAACCCACCCTCATCACTGGTAGTTCCTGAGCACATACTAAAGAAGGCCAAGTTTCCTTTTATTGATATTCATAACCACTACGGCAGCATGAATACTGCCGACTTAAGTGAGCGTGTAAAGTTTATGGACGAGCTGAACATGGGTGTGATGGTGAACCTTAGCGGAAGAGGATTTAGAAGTAGTGGCGATCATTTGGAGAAATCATTTGAGAACATAAAGAAGCAATATCCTACTCGCTTCCTCTTATTTACTAATGTAGACTTTGCAGACATCGATAATCCGGAGTGGTCCGCTCGAATGACGAAACAATTGGAGGAGGATGTGAAGCGAGGCGCCAAGGGGTTGAAGATTTATAAGAGCCTTGGAATACACAATAAGGACAAATCGGGAAAGCGGATTTCAATTGATGATCCGCGCATCGATCCGGTTTGGGCAAAGTGTGGTGAGTTGGGCATTCCTGTGTTGATTCACTCCGCGGATCCCAAACAATTCTGGGATCCGATAGATAATCAAAATGAACGCTGGCTTGAGTTAAAACTTCATCCCGGTCGCAGATATGACAACTCTTTTGCTAGTTGGGAAACAATTCTCACAGAACAGCATAACATTTTTAAGAAACATCCGAAAACAAAATTCATCAACGCGCATTTAGGCTGGTATGGAAACGACCTGAAAAAATTAGGCGAGTTGATGGATCAGTTTCCAAATATGTACACAGAAATTGGAGCGGTGATTGCAGAACTGGGCAGGCAGCCACGGGCAGCAAAAGCATTTCTAACAAAATACCAGGATCGGGTTTTGTTTGGCAAAGACAGTTGGGTGCCCGATGAGTATGAAACTTATTTTCGAGTACTTGAAACAGAAGATGAATATTTTCTGTATCACAAGCGCTATCATGCTTTCTGGAGAATGTACGGCTTGGGTTTACCGGATGACGTCCTGAAAAAGATTTATTATAAAAATGCGATGTCGCTTATCCCAAGTATTGATAAGACGTTGTTTCCGAAATAAATAGGCGGTCTACTTTTTATGGTCATTTCGAACGGAGATAGAAATCTTATCATACCAGTTAGCCCTAAACTTCAAGAAGATTTCTCGCAATCAAGTTTTTGCGCAGCACAAAGTGCGCACGCTCGAAAAGACTAGAGTTAAAGATGCCGCAACTCTACCAACTGATCCAGCATCCATCCTGTTAAACTTAAACGCTCTCGAGTAGCGGGCAATACTTCGTGCTCAATCTGATCGCTGCGAAAACAGACCAGTCTTCCGGCAATTGGGAAAACATCTTTTGGGCCACCAGGCAAATGCATCCTTAATTGCCCACCTTCAGTCTCCTTCCAGTCGGTATTCAAATAACATATAATGGAAAGTTTTCGGTGGTCATCCTTCTTGAATTGATCGATGTGACGTTTGTAGAAACTACCAACCGGATAAACAGTCATGTGCACTTCATAATCTTTCAAGCTTAGAAAAAGAGTTTGGTTGATGTATTGAATGAGTTCTTCCAGTCGTTTAAGATAAAGCGCCAGGGGGGCGGCACTTTTTTGTTTATCAATCCATTGGATATAGTCTCCTCTTATGCTTTCATTGATTTGTTTGTCTTGTTGCTTACCAATGCCTGCCTTGTTAAACTGTAACAACGCGTTTTTAAATTCGTCTAGTTCCAAAATAGAAGTGACTTCCTGTTCTGACAGAAAATTATCAACAACAGCATAACCGTTGTCGGCCAAACCGTCTACAAGTATTTCGAAATGATTATTCATTTGTTTTAAATCACATCACGCTAAGTACGCAAAGTTACATTTTGGTTTTCCTTCTTAGCGAGCTTGGCGACTTTGCGTGAAAGCTAGCCACAAAAATAGAAGGCCTTTTGTATTAACTTTGATTTTTAGTGTCTTATGAAAATTAATATTTTTTATTTCCTGTTGCTCGTCTTCTTTACGGCCTGCGTTCCTAAAGAAGAAGTAGTGCTCCGTTCCATTAAAAACGAAAAATTGGAGACGAACGCTGATGGTGATCAAATCCTGAAAGCGGATGCCATTTTTTATAATCCCAACAATGTGCGGATGAAATTAAAGGAGATCAACATTGAAGTTTTTGTGAACGGAAAGAAATCTGCACATTCAGACCAAAAATTCAATTCGTTGATCAAAGCAAAATCAGAGTTTACTGTACCGCTCGAGATAAAACTTTCGCTCAAAGAGTTGGGGCTTCTGGATACCATTTTATCATTTCTGGGTGGTAAGAAATACGAAATCCAATTCAAGGGTCACCTGCGTATAAAAGTTCATGGATTTACCTTTAAGGTTCCGGTGGATCACAAAGAAGAATTTAAGTTGAAATAGATAAGAATTAGCCTCATTTTTTAGCTGTTAACTTGTAATTTGGTCGAGTTTAGAAGTATGCAATCCATTTGGCTATTTGTCTTTTCTTTTCTTCTGGCTTCTATCATATATATGATCGGGGCTTATAGAAAGTCAATGCGACAAAACAAACTCATCTTGCAGCAAAGCGAAGAGATTCAAAAACAAAATCGCGAACTGGAACATCGTAATAAATTACTGCAAGAGTTTAATACAGAGCGCCAGCAAATCATAGGGGTAGTTTCCCACGATCTTAAAGGTCCCTTTAATAGAATATTTGCCTTGATACAGTTGATGTCAATGTCAGCCGAAAATCTTAATTCAGATCAAAAGGAATATTTAGGGAAGATTCATCAAATCGTTATCGATGGACTAGGCATGGTGCGCAACCTTGTTGACAACCGGAAATTAGAAGACCGGGGGATTGACATGCGGCTGGAGATTTTGAATTTTAGTGCGATGTTGAGCTCGTTGGTAAAACAATATCAATCACTGGCTGAAAAAAAGAGTATACATATTCATTATGAGGCTCCTCCATCAATATCCATTCAGGCCGATAAGCTTTATATCACCAGAATTTTTGAAAATTTATTATCGAATGCCATTAAATTTTCCCCTCCCAAAACGAATGTTTTTGTGGCCGTAACTGATTTGGGAGGAGAAATTGAAATTTCAGTTCAAGACGAGGGGCCAGGTATTAATCCAGATGACCAGAAAAAGCTCTATAATAAATTTGAAAGACTTACAGCACGACCCACTGGAGGAGAAAGTTCAACCGGTCTCGGTTTGTCAATCGTTAAAACACTGAGTGAAAAAATGGGGGGAAAGATCAGATACGAGGGCAGCGTTGATAAAGGGGCAACTTTTGTAGTGAATCTGAAAAAGCGATTCAATTAAACAGATAGTAATCATCTTCTTTACCTTCCAATAAGGCAACCAATGATTCTATCACGCTTTCGTCTTTAATAACATAATCCCTCACTCCTCTTTGAATAAAACTAAGCACCATATTGCCATCGTCAAGGGCACTTAACATAATTACCTTATTGTGATCTGTCACGCGCGACTTAATATTTTCATATAAATCTATTCCCGACATATCTGGCAATTTATAATCTACAATCATTACCTCCGGCAAAGTGCCGTTTACAGCCTTTAAAGCAGCTTCGGCCGAAGAGAATGTAATAACCTTGTAATCAGGGTTGGTTTTTTCCAACGCCTTCTTTACAAATTGGGCGTAAATCTCATCGTCTTCAATCAGGTAAATGGTCATTTGCTCAGATTCGGTGACGCAATATAATAAGCTTTGAAAAATTCCACCATTTTACCGCAACGATTTGTGAACAAGCTTTTTTAACCTCCTGCAAAATCCGGGTTGTAAAGCCTTTAGATTCCTCCTATATTCCCTAATAACTCAATGAAATATGAAATATCATCCCATTCTACTCTTTGTTTTTTTAATAGGTATACAATGCACCCCTTCCGGTGATACTAAGAGTACGGCAAAATTTTCGATCTCATTTACAAAAGAATTGAGCGATCAGGCTCAGGACGGCAGGTTGTTGCTATTACTTTCTAAAAACGATAAAGCGGAACCGCGCTTTCAAATAAATGATGGACTAGAAACCCAACTTGTATTTGGAGTGGATGTAGACGGCATGCAACCCGGACAGGAAATTGTGATTGACGAATCTGCCTTTGGCTTTCCGATCCGGAGTTTAAAAAATATTCCTGCTGGAGACTATTTTGTGCAGGCATTAATCAACCGATACGAGACATTCAATTTGAAGACTGGACATACCGTGAAGCTTCCGCCCGATCAGGGCGAGGGCCAGCAGTGGAACTCGAAGCCAGGAAACTTTTATAGTAAACCCTTGAAGTTTACGATTGATCCCGCAAAAAATGAAACCATTAGTGTGAAGATGGATCAAAAAATTCCAACCATTGAAGGCCCTAAGGACACGAAATATGTAAAGCATATTAAAATACAAAGCAAGTTATTAAGTGAGTTTTATGGAAAGCCCATGTATGTTGGGGCGCACGTACTCATTCCCGAAGGCTTTGATGAGCATCCGCAAGCTCATTATCCACTGATGATTTATCATGGTCACTTCCCGAGCGACTTTGGAGGATTTAGCACCGAACCTCCTGATCCTAAAATGGACACCAGTGATTACAGTGCTCGCTTTGGAATTTACGGATACAATAAATTTCAAAAGCAGGAAGCCTATAACTTTTACAAACAATGGACAGGCAAAAACTTTCCTCGCTTTCTTGTAGTAGAGATACAACATGCAACTCCTTATTATGATGATTCCTATGCGGTGAACTCGGCAAGTATGGGGCCGTGGGGTGATGCTATTATGAAAGAATTGCTGCCGGAGATCGAATCTAAGTTTCGTGGCATTGGCGAAGGATGGGCGCGCTTTACCTATGGTGGCTCTACCGGTGGATGGGAAGCTCTTGCCGTGCAGATGTTTTATCCGGATGAGTTCAACGGATGTTTTGCCGCTTGCCCAGACCCCATTGACTTCCGCGCGTATTGCCTGGTAGATATTTATAAAGACAAGAATGCGTATTGGTATGATAGTGAGTTTAAAAAACTTCCACGGCCTGCACACCGAAATTATTTAGGACAGATTCAAAGCACAACGCAAGAATCCAATCACTATGAATTGGCACTGGGCACACACTCGCGTTCGGGTCAGCAATGGGACATTTGGGAGGCCGTATATTCCCCGCAAGGAGAAGACGGTTATCCGAAAAGAATTTTTGATAAGGAAACGGGAGAGATAGACAAAAGCGTAGCCGAATATTGGAAAGAAAATTTCGATTTGCGCTATATTCTGGAACGCGACTGGAAGACGCTTGGCCCTAAGTTGCAAGGCAAAATTCATATCTACTGTGGCGATATGGATAACTATTATTTAAACAATGCAGTGTACTTGATGGAAGATTTTCTGAAGAAGACGCAGAGCCCACTTTATAAAGGAGAAGTTGATTATGGTGATCGCGCGGAACATTGCTGGAATGGTGATCATGACAATCCAAATTATGTATCTCGGTTGAGATACAATACACAATACTTACCAAAAATTTTAAAGCGTATTTCAGAGAGTGCACCTAAGGGTGCAGATTTAAAAAGCTGGAAGTATTAGAATAATTAAGCCACAGGTTCACAATGTTATATTAGGAATCTGTGGCATTATTTCATTTTCGCTTCTTTTACAGTTGGCCAGTTTTGGTTTGCTTTTTCAATTAGCTCAGCCTGCTTTTCGCTCCAGGTCTTCTTTACGTCAACGTTGTAGTTGAGGTAAAGTTTGCCGTCCACAATTGTCCAGGCGTCAGCATCTGTTTTGGCCTTGTATCCTCGCGACATGCCATAGGCACAATAGCCCCCATACTGTGGGGCATATTTCTCAGGGTTTGTTTTAAAGGCTTCCAGATTTTTGACAGATGCGAAATACCAGGTTTCACCTTTCCACACAAAGGAGTTTGCTTTCGTACCTTCTACAGGCTTGCTATCGGTAAAATAAGCAACAACATCATACCCATTTATGGCACCATCGGATGTTGCAAATATTTCTGATTGAGCTAATGCGGTTTGTGAAAGAAGGATAAAGGTGAGGATTGAAAGATATTGTTTCATGGTGACGCAATTAAGGAAACAAAATACGATCAAACATCTCATGGAAGTTGTCAGGCATATGACATCTCCTTGTGTCGTTGACATCTAAAAAGGAGCAGTCATGGCGAGCGATAAAAACCACACCATAAAGGCAACTGCTATTCCTATAATAATGGTAAACTTTCTGCGGACTGACATACTCTTGAATTAATGCCTCAAAAGTACCCAACCATTAAATTTCATTAAAATTATTGCGATTGAAGTGGCAACTAATCGTGCCAAAGTGTTGAAGAAGAGGACTGAATTGGTTAGAGCTAATCCTTCAACTGCCTTAAATAGAGCTGTATCGTATTTTCTAATCCAAAGTATAAGGCATCGCTAATCAAAGCATGCCCAATGGAAACTTCATCCAAATAAGGAATGGATTGTTTAAGATATTTTAAATTGTTGAGGTCAAGATCATGACCAGCATTTATTCCCAACCCAAGATCATGAGCCACTCCAGCTGCACTAATATATGATTTGATTGCCATTTCTTTATTGCTATGATATTGTGTAGCATAAGGTTCGGTGTAAAGTTCTATACGATCGGCACCAACTTTTTTAGCGCCCTCTACCATCTTCAGTTCAGGGTCAACAAAAATGGAAACGCGAATGCCAGACTTTTTAAGTTGCTTAACAACATCTTTTAGAAGGCTTTCATTTTTAAGTGTATCCCAACCGGCATTGGAAGTTATAGCATCAGGTTTATCAGGAACAAGTGTTGCTTGTTCGGGCTTTACATCCAGCACGAGATTCATGTAACGTTCGTCAGGGTAGCCTTCAATATTAAATTCAGTGGTCACATGTTTTTTTAATTCAATTACATCGCTGTGGCGGATGTGCCGTTCATCAGGGCGCGGGTGCACCGTGATTCCCTGCGCGCCAAAACGCTCACAATCCAATGCTACTTTAATGACGTCAGGATTATTCCCACCACGTGCATTACGCAGGGTTGCTATTTTATTGATGTTAACAGAAAGTCGTGTCATGGATTTAAGGTTTCAATTATCTTCCTATGAAAATACTGATATGAAAACTTATGATTGGCAAGGTAGGTTCAAAAGTTGAAAGTAAGAAGGCAGCAACTACGAACAAAAGAGAAATGAAATTGCAAAGAGTTGGTTTCTGGTGTTTTGAAATTATTTTTCCGTCAACTGAAAACTTCCATCCCAATCTTTTGGGATACCGGTATCCATCATAATTTTTGTGTAGTCCGCCATGTAGTGATAGCCACGAGCCCTGCTGTGGTGTTCGGCCAGTTTATAAAGATTCATAAAACCAGCATGGGCCGCTGCTAGATCACTGCCTGAAAATTGCAGCAAGACTTTTTTCATACTAAGAATTTCTGCTTTCTGATCATTCGCTTCTTTTGAATTATTGTCAGTACCCATTAATTCAGCTAGAGCAACTGGAATAGCCTTACCCATTAGTTTAAATTTTCCAAGAGGCCGTAAGATAAAATTATGGTTTTTAGGAAGCTTGCTGTACAGTGATTCACTGACGATAATGGTTGCCCCTAAAACTTTTGTTAGCCCCTCTATGCGTGAAGCAATGTTCACCGTATCTCCAATAACACTCAACGATCTTTTTTGTGGTGTGCCAATCATACCGGAAATGCAGTTGCCATAGTTGATACCAATGCCTGCTTGTATTTTACTTCCACCCTCAGGCTGTTGTCTGTTGAACCGAATGAGCTCCTGCTTCATCATCAAAGCAGAAATGCAAGCATTTTCTGCGATTGAAAGTCGGGTGGTACTATTAGGGAAATACAACGCCATGATGGCATCGCCAATGTATTTATCAATGATGCCGCCCTGAATGTGGATATACTTCGACATGGTGCCGAGGTACTGATTTAATAATTGAATCAGGCTGTTCGCATCAATGCCTTCCGATAGTTTGGTGAAATCGCGGATGTCAGAAAACATGATGGCGATCTCCGATGATTTACCCTGAAAACCTTCTTTGCCGGTTTCATTCAAAATCATCTCAATCTGCTCCTGCCCGATAAAGCGCCCGGCAGTATGCAGCAACCATCCGTCCTTGTGGCGCTCTTTGAGTATATTTTCATACTCCTTTCTTAGCCCCGTGTTTTCAGTTTGATCTAATAATGAAATTGCCTTCCGCAGTTGAAAAGATGATTCATTATAAAATCCTGATTTATCAAGTGCCTGCGACTGATAAAAATAAAAGTGTGCTTTCTCGGTAATTGAATTCGTGAAGTCGTTGATGTATGCATCTTCTGTTTTAAGAAAATATTTTCTGGCCACGGAAGGCTTGCCATTGAACAGCGCCATCAATCCCAATAAGTAATCAATGCGGGACTGAAGTAGTTTTTTGTTTTCCGGATTAGCTTCTTTGCTGGAGATTTTACGAAGTACTGAAATGATTTGCTTTGACTTTACCACTTCATGGGTTTGCAAACAATAATAAGCCAGCGTGTACTGCGCAAAAAACTCAGCATCCGTGCCGGCCACCTGTGCATACCGAATGCTGCGATCGATATATTTTATAGCGCCTTGAAAATCCTGTAATTCTATCAGGCAGGCGGCTATCTGGTTCATCATTTTTGATTTCAGACTTTCTTCACCAGCTGATTTTTCAAGGATCTTTAAGTCTAGCTCAAGATGTTTTATGGCTTGCTTAAAACTACCGATGCCAAAATTTAAACGGCCCAGGTTTCCATGCGTGAGGGCAACGGACTGCTCATCGTTGAATTCCTTCTTAATTTTTAAAGACTGCTGAAATAACAACAACGCATCTTTATAAAATCCAATCGTTTGAAGTACCTGTGCATAGGTGTCTGAAACTCTAGCCAGATAGTACCGGGCCGGTTTGTCACTAACTGAGTTTAAATAATCACTGCTTTTGTTCAGCGATTCAAATACAATGTGATAATGGTTGGGGCCTTTCTTAAAATTTAAAAATCCCTTTACGTGGTAATATATGCCCAGCTCAAAATCAGATAGAAGGTGTTGATGACCCGATAAAAAAACCTCTGTTAGTACAATCTCCTTATTGTACTTTATTGGATAATAGGCAATGCCAATAAAAAAAAGAATGCACTCAGAGAAATTGCTTCCGAGATTCTT
>JAYVBN010000615.1:0-2989 GCA_043750455.1 Bacteroidia bacterium
CAGTAACACCTTCTTTGTGATCTAAACTGCCTCCTGCAATTTCCTGACAATACGCTTCGTATTCCAGCATGTCATCGAGTGATGAGGTAGCCGATTTATTCAACATCTTCTTTATCAATCCAATTGCTTTTGTTGGAGCTTGCGCGAAATGGTCGGTGTATTCTTTTGTGGCGGAGTCCAGTTGATCGGCCGGCACTACTTTATTAACCAATCCTAAATCAAATGCTTCTTTAGCTTTTACGCGAGAACCCATACTACAGAGTTCAAACGCTTTAGCCATGCCAACTAACCTCGGTAAAAAATAAGAGGAACCAGAGTCAGGTACCAATCCAATGTTGACAAAGATTTCGATTAGCGTTGCCTCTTCTGATGCTACAATCAAATCACATGCAAGTGCAAGCGAACAACCTGCGCCTGCAGCTACACCATTGAGTTTGCATACAATAGGTTTTTGTAAACTCCGCATGGAGCGGATGATAGGGTTGAAGCGTTTGTTTAAAGAATCAAGGAAGGAACGATTTTCTTTTGCCGCTGCCTTTAAATCCTGGCCCGAACAAAAAGCTTTTCCTTCACCAGTTAAAACAACAACGCGAACCTGCTCATCTTTAGCAACAGCTTTCAGTACATCTTGCAATTCGTAAGTGATTCCATCATTTAATGCATTGTAAACATCAGGACGGTTAAGCGTAATCGTGGCCACACCATCTTTGGCTTCGTATTTCAAAAATTGAAAATCCATATTGCTATTTCTTTGTGTCTATTAATACTTTGCGAGAAGCAATTTACAAAATCCTGCTTTGGTAGCTCAACAGAATTTAAAACAAAATCAACATGCCGGCAAATCCGATTCCAAAACCTAATACACTTCCAGTGAGAACCTCTCGTGGGGTGTGTGCATTTAGCTGGAGGCGTGATGACATGACTAATCCTGCTGCAACAATAAGGACAATAATGGAAGGTAGAAGAGAGCCATTCGATGATTTATGTAAGGGCAATAGGATTCCGATTACTCCCCAAATGGCTGCGCTGTGAATGCTTACTTTATAAAAAAGAGTAATGAGGGCTGTGAGTACAACCAAGGCACTAATGATCATCAAAAGATTTGTTACACTGGCCACACTCACTTTCCAATGGAACAGGAATGTGACCACACAATAGAGTATTGAAATGAATAGAAAGGGTAAGGTTCTTTGCCTGCGTTCGGGCATGGTGAGATTATCGATGGTGCCGGTAATTTTAAAGAAAGCAAAGTTGAGCGCAGGAAGAACAAATGTCATTAGGAATATAAGGCCGATGAAAGCAAGTGAAGGCCTTATGGGTTGAAAGATGATGGGCAGAAAAAAGAATAGAATAATAAAGAGGTAGGAAGTCATCAGCAAAGGATGAAGCACAATGGAAATAAACTTAGCGATGCCCTTCACGTTATAACTTTTTTCTAAGGCGCGCTACTGGAATATTTAATTGTTCGCGGTACTTTGCTACAGTACGTCTAGCTATATTATACCCTTTCTGATTGAGGAGGTCTTCCAGCTTGTCGTCTGAAAGTGGCTTGCTTTTATCTTCTACTTCAATTAGGTCGCGAATGATTTGTTTTACTTCGCGGCTGCTTACTTCTTCACCGGAGTCAGTAGCTATGCCTTCGGAAAAGAAATACTTCAAAGGAAAAACACCAAAATCAGTTTGCACCGTTTTGCTGCTGGCCACGCGACTCACTGTGGAGATATCCATATTAATCATCTCGGCAATGTTTTTTAAAATCATGGGTCTGAGTTTGGTCTCATCGCCTTCTAAAAAATAGTCGAATTGAAAATCTACAATCGCACGCATGGTTCGCAATAACGTTTGCTGTCGTTGTTTGATGGCATCAATAAACCATTTTGCTGCATCCAGCTTTTGCTTCACAAATGTTACCGCCTCTTTAAGCTTCTTGTCTTTTTTATCACCCTTGTCATAGGCTTTAAACATTTCAGAATACGACCGACTGATCCTAAGTTCAGGTGCGTTTCTCGAGTTCAGAGCGAGATCTAATTTTCCATTGTTGTTCGTCAGAATAAAATCCGGGATCACAAATTGATTTTTAACCATTCCCGAACTTACCTCACCACCGGGCTTGGGGTTGAGGCGGACAATTAATTCAATCGCATCCTTGATATAATCCTCATCGTCAAGGTCAAGCTTCTTTAATATTTTAGCGTAGTGTTTTTTAGTGAATTCTTCATAGCACTCTTTTAGAATTCGCTTGCCTACAATTACATCAACATCTTGTCCGTCATCCATTCGCTCCAATTGCAACAGGAGGCATTCTTGCAGATTGCGGGCTGCTATGCCAGCCGGATCAAAGTTTTGTATCATCTTCAAGACCTCATCAACTTCTTGCAGATTGGTCTCCATTGTTTGCGAAAAAGCAAGGTCATTTACAATGGATTCTAAATCCCTTCGTATGTATCCATCTCCTTCAATACTACCAATAAGCTGTTTACCAATATTATATTTATGTTCATCCAGCCCTAAGAATCCGAGTTGAGTCATTAATGTTTCGTGCAGGGAAGTACCAGTTGGAACGGGCATCTCACGGTCATCTTCATCATCATCGTCATCGGTGTGAGTCTTGTAGCTACTGTAGTCATCATCCTGCAGATAGTCTTTGATATCAATCTCATCATCTTTTGAGGTAGCAGCATCTTCCTCTTGCGATGATTCTTCAGATGCTGGTTCTTCTGCGGTAGGTTCTTCTTCTGGTGTATTATCGTCTTGGGAAGACTCATCGGGCGCACCTTCTTCGAGCGTGGGGTTCAATTCGAGTTCTTCTTCAATTCGGTTTTCAAGTTCGGCCGTTGGCACCTGAAGCAACTTAATAAATTGTATCTGCTGTGGAGATAGCTTTTGTTGCAGGCCTTGAAATAAACCGAGTTTTTGCATGAAGATTTTTTGCTGGTGCAAGTTAGCTAAATTAGATTCTAGATTCCGGGATTCTGAATTCTAGATTCTG
>JAYVBN010000616.1:0-5617 GCA_043750455.1 Bacteroidia bacterium
TTTTTAGCAGCTTGCGCAGGTTTGCTCTTATCTGGATTTTTATCTGACTATTTGATCAGCAAAGGAAAGTCGGTAAGCATGGCGCGCAAAACACCCATCATCGTTGGGCTTATTATTTCCGGATGCATTGTTGGCGCTAACTACACAGAGGACACCACGCTCGTTATTTTCTTTATGGCTGCCGCATTCTTTGGAGCAGGCATGGCCTTGATTTCATGGATCTTTGTATCGATACTTTCTCCGAAACATTTAATTGGTTTAACGGGTGGGGTATTTAATTTCATGGGGAACCTTGCCTCCATCATTGTTCCTATCGTTATTGGTTTCCTTGCAAGTGGCGGAAACTTTAAACCTGCACTCGTATTTATTGGAGCTCTTGGATTGATTGGTGCTTGCTCCTATATTTTTCTTGTGGGGAAAATTGAACGAGTGTCAGTAAAATAATTTTATTAACGCATTTTTTCAACAGTTTTTTAATGTTGGGTCATGGCCAAGCGAAAAGCAAGGCCACCGGGCTTTCCGTTTCAAGCCTGCCTGTCCGAAAGGAGTTTCGGCCACACAAAAGCCAACACACTTAGGGGCTGCCTGTCCGGTAGGCAGGCTTTCCACTTCAATCCCTTGCCCGCTTGCGCGCATGTAGCCGTCACTTGCAAAACTGTCGTCACTCTCCTTTTTGTGAGCTAAGTTTATTATTAGTGGAAGTGATGTAATTTCGCGCCTTACTTTCAGTCATAAAAAGGCAAATGATTAACACAACAGAGCGGGAAGAGCGGGAATACCTGGAGGAAATCAAAGAAAAACTATTGCTCGCCATCAGGCGAGCTGATAATCGCGTAAAGGAATACTCAACAGAATTAAGACAGAACAAAGAGTACATCCATGAGCATCAATCGGGCATGGACGAAGCCGACATGGTGGCTGCAGGCCAATCAATCAACCGAATGGCATTCACTGGCGAGTCAGCCGTTGCTCGAAAAAGGAAATTATTAAAGCTCGGAGACTCCCCCTATTTCGGAAGAATTGATTTCATAACGGGCGAAAGTGGTGATGAAACTCCCGTCTACATTGGCATTTATACGTTTTCAGATGAAACACTAAAAGCCAATTTGATTTACGATTGGCGTGCACCTATCTCTTCCATGTTCTATGATTTTGAATTAGGTGAGGCCTGGTATAAAACTCCTTCCGGAAAAATTGACGGGAAGATTCTACTGAAACGACAATACAAGATCCGTGAAGGCAAGATGGAGTTCATGATCGAGAATGAAGTGAACATACATGACGACATCTTACAGAAAGAACTGAGCAAATCCAGTGACGACAAGATGAAGAACATTGTCGCCACCATTCAACGCGATCAGAATGCTGTTATAAGAAATGAAACAGCGCAAGTGATGATCATACAAGGAGTTGCTGGTTCAGGCAAAACTTCTATTGCCTTACACCGTATTGCATTCTTACTATATCGTTTTAGGGAAACCATTTCCGCGAAAGACATACTCATCATTTCACCCAATAAAGTTTTTGCGGATTACATCTCCAATGTATTGCCAGAGCTTGGCGAAGAACATATTCCTGAGATGGGAATGGAAGAGTTGGCAACAGATCTGCTGGAAGACAAGTATAAATTCCAAAGTTTTTTTGAACAAGTATCCGCCTTACTGGATCAGCCCGATGTTTCTTTTATTGAACGCATTAAGTTCAAGTCCACATTCGAATTTCTAAGTAAGCTCAATCAATACATCATTCATCTCGAAAACAATTACTTCACGTTTACAGAATTAAAAATTGGAAGTACGATCGTTCCGTTCCCATTCATATTAGAAAAGTTCAAAGGCTATCATCGCATACCGCTGTTGAAACGCTATCCGGAAGTAGCAAAAGATATTCAGCAGTATGTGAGAAACAGTACGCAACGAAAGCTTACTGGCCATGAAAAAGCACAGATATGGGAAGCTGGCGGGCGAATGTATAAAGTCAATAACACGTTTGAACTTTATAAGGGCTTTTATACATGGATCGGTAAACCAGAATTATTTAAAACGGCAGGTGATAAATTGGAATATGCCGATGTATTTCCTCTGATTTATTGCAAGATCAGGTTAGAAGGCATAAAAGCCTTCGACTACGTCAAGCATCTATTAGTAGATGAAATGCAAGACTACACTCCTATTCAATACTCCGTACTGTCGCGATTATTTGCCTGCAACAAAACAATTCTGGGTGATGTGAACCAGCGGGTTAATCCATTCAGCGCTTCTTCTGCCGAAGGCATTGAACAAATTTTTCCACAAGGCGATGTTGTAAAACTTTTCAGAAGCTATAGATCCACCTGGGAGATTACCGCTTTTGCTCAACAGATCAATAACAATCCTGACCTGATTCCCATGGAAAGACACGGACAGGTGCCGATCGTAAATGGCGTCAACAACAACACCGAAGAAATTGAAGAAATCAAAAGATTGATAACCCAATTCAGTAATTCTGAACATCAATCACTAGGTATAATTTGCAAAACACAGGAGCAGGCAGAATATGTTTATTCGGAAATAAAATCTTATGACGTTCATCTACTTACAGCAGATAGTACTTCTTTTAAAGAAGGTATTATCATTACTACTGTTCATTTAGCCAAAGGTCTGGAGTTTGATGAAGTGCTTGTGCCTTTTGTTTCAGTCCGAAACTATCAAACTGATGTAGACAAGAGCATGTTATATATTGCCTGCACCAGGGCTATGCACAAACTCACCCTCACCTACTCAAAAGAAAAATCACAGTTTATACAGGTGTAAATATTCATTATCACAGTTTTTTTCATTTGATTTAATTTTTAGACGACCATATGATTTTATCATCTTTATTTATAATCACAAGAATACCATCATCCTTTAGCATCGCAGATGCACCAGTATTTCCTTTTGTATTGGTAGACCACATCGCATTATCATACCCGCCAGGGTGTTGCACCAGATTGCCATCTTTTTGCATCACGCAGCGTTTTACATTTTGTCCGTTCATACCCGATGCCCACATCGTTTTCTTATTTGAATCGTAGATCACAAGGTTTCCATCCGGTTGTTGAACGAGGGAGAACTCCCCATTAGCGGAGATCAACTTTGCATTTTCCTTCAACTGCTCTCCTGCCACCAATCGGTTCTTATTTGTGCTGGTAACAAGTGTTTTCTCCACAGGCTTAGGTACCACTGTAGGTGATTTTCGTATGAATGTCCAAATGGTACTATTGAAATCCCTTAATCTGATTTCATTTTTCTCCTCACCATCTTCTACGAAATCAAATGTCCTGACATCACCTTGTGATACCGATGAGATTTGGTAGGCGCCTTCATGGGTAAAAACGAACTTCCAGAACTGCTCCTTATTATTGTTGGTATCATTGATAACCACCATATCACCGTTAGCACCATCAACTCTTACCTCTAATGACTTGGAGGGATAGTACTTATTCGTGATGTGATAAAAACCGTTAGCATTCAGAACGAGCTTCCATTCTTGCAATGGTTGATTTAAGGCAGGTACCAACATGGCCTGTTGAATGCGCCCATCTATAGTTCCAATTCCCAAAGACTTCTCTGGCATTTCTGTTGTTATAATCCGATAAACGGCAGCGGTGTCCAATGCCAAGGTATTACTGACAACTTGCTTCACGCTTGCAACTTCTTTGTTCGCCACGGGAATAGTGGCTACTGCTACCGGAGTGGGTGTGGGCTTGCTAACTGGTTTCTGACCTGTCGCAGGTATCAGCTTCCACAATTGAGTAGGCCTTGCATCCATATCCATTGAGATTTCTTTCATCATTAATTTACCCTCCTTAGTTATCTCAAGTAATCTATCTGATCCAAGCCACATACACGTGATGCGCGAAATGCCATTTTTTGTGTTTGCATACCATAACTGACCAGACTGATCTTTCTTAGGAGAAAACACCAATTTATAATCGTCACCTTGTTTGGATACAGATAGGTAAAGATCAGACCCCAGCTGTTGGTTAGTGATCCGGAAATAGCTGCCTGATCCTTTACTCCACTTCCAAAGCTGTGTGAGATCGTCTGCCACTGTTGCTTGAACTGTAACACTTGTATCCTTCTTGACAAATGAAATCGATTTTCCAGCTTGCCCCATGCTGGCGATTCGGAAATAAGAGGTAGTGTCACTGATTTGCGCGCTGCCTGAAAAAACGATTAACATAGTGAGTATCAATGTGCTTATTGCAGCACGAAGGCTAGCCGTTCTGAAAAGTAATTTCATGAGTGAGTATGGGTTTGGGTTTTTAAATGTACTTGCAATGCCCATGATTGCAAAATGTAGGCCATTTATTTTCAAATGAGGTTGTAGGAAGCCTTCATCCTCTTTTTCAATTGGGGCAATTCCACAGAACTGACGATTTTTGTTTTTATATTGAAGTCCTGTTCTATCAACTATTAAATCACTACGCATATGTTTGGTCTCACGTCCTTAGGAGTCGTTCACACCATTATCAGCCTTGTTGCTGTAGCGGCTGGCGCTATTGCTCTCATCCGTGATGGAAAAATAACATGGGAAAACTCACTCGGAAAAATCTATGTGATAACCACCATCGTGGTGTGCCTCACGGGATTTGGAATCTTTCAGCACGGAGGATTTGGAAAACCTCATACGCTGGGTGTCATTACGCTTGTAGTACTTGCTGTTGTATTCCTGACACGAGAAAAAAACGATATTTTTGAAAATCTTTCTCCTTATGTTATCACGGTTGGGCTCTCCATGACTTTCTTCTTTCATTTAGTTCCGGCCATCACAGAAACTGCTACACGCCTTCCACTCGATGCGCCTCTTGCCTCAAGTCCGGATGACCCTAACATTCAAATGACGGTTGGAATTTGCTTTGTGTTGTTTGTTATTGGGGCAGTGTTACAAGTGAAAAAAATTCGCACAATGCTAAAAGGCTAGTGGCTCCCCTTCCTATGAAAAGTCATCCCTGCCTACCGCAGGCAGGGCGGGGCAGCAGAAATTTAAAAGAGCGAAGCGAATGAATAATTCAACCTGCACCCGCGATCCCGATATGGCGGGAGCAGGCGCTATGAAATGCACACGCATATACTTTACTGGATTCCGGGTCAAACAACTTTCAGTTCTTTTGTATCATGAATCGCGCGTGCCCGGAATGACACTTCGATTTTAATTTGTGTGACTTCCCTATCCTATGAAACGTCATCGCGGGGCAGCAGAAATTTAAAAGAGCGAAGCGAAAGACGGACTCGACTCTGCACCCGCGATCCAGATGCGGACTGGAGAAGGCGCTATGAAATGCGTTCGCTTATACTTTACTGGATTCCGGGTCAAATTTTATGCTGCTCTTTGTAGCTAATATGCATGTGCCCGGAATGACACTTCGATTGTGAGGCGCGCAGCTTGCATTTCTATCCTATGAAACGTCATCGCGGGGCAGCAGAATTTAAAAAGAGCAAAGCGAACGATGAACTCAACCTGCACCCGCGATCCAGATGAGAACTAGAGAAGAAGCTATGAAATGCGCTCGCATACTTTACTGGATTCCGGGTCAAATATTATGCAGCTCTTTGCATCTTGATCCCCACGTGCCCGGAATGACACTTCGATA
>JAYVBN010000617.1:0-3678 GCA_043750455.1 Bacteroidia bacterium
ATCTTAGCTTGGGAAGGTTTGTTAAGTACAAAACCAAATGATCCTTCAGCATTGTGCTCGCATAAGAGAATGATAGTTCGTTCGAAATTAGGATCTGCCAGGTAAGGCTCTGACACAAGAATAGAACCCTTCGTTGGTTTAACCCGGTTGGCGTAATTAAAGAATTCCATTTTTTACATTTGATTTATATAACGACTTAATTGCTTTTCTGGTTTTCTGCCACTACTATTTTTATTGCTTTAATAAATAATCGTTTACAATAGTTGCATCGGAATCGATTTACTAATTTTTCGCAAAATCACCAAAAGAATGAAAAGCATAGCCGACATCCGAAAAGACTACACGCTGGCAACCCTTGATATTACGTTGGTTGATAAAAATCCGATTCGGCAATTTGAAAGGTGGTTTGACGATGCCATAAAATCTGAAATTGCGGAACCAACGGCTATGAACCTGGCTACCGTTACTTCAAAAGGAAGGCCTTCTTCGAGAATTGTTTTACTAAAAGGTATTGAGCAAAATCAATTTGTTTTTTATACGAATTACCAAAGTCAAAAGGGTGTAGAACTTGAGGAGAATCCTGCCTGTGCATTGAATTTCTTCTGGCCTGAACTGGAACGACAAATACGTATTGAAGGTGTTGCCACGCGCGTAATCACGGCTGCATCTGATGAATACTTTAAAAGTAGGCCGCGAGGAAGTCAGGTGGGTGCATGGGCTTCGCCACAAAGCACGATCATCAGGGATAGAAAAATTCTGGAAGACAGAGTTATAGAAATAGAAAAGAGGTTTGATGGAAAGGAAACCTTACCTCGCCCGAATCAGTGGGGTGGCTTTGGAGTTGAACCCTTTGAAATTGAATTTTGGCAGGGTAGAACTAACCGATTGCATGATCGGATCGTTTACACAAAAGTTGATCAGGAATGGAAGATCAATAGGTTGGCTCCTTAATGCAAGAAGTGAGAATTGAGATATTAGAATTGAGAAGCTAAAATTAAGATTTGGTAAGATCAGATAATATCGAACAGCGATTTCACACCCACGAATCTTCTTACCGTAAATCCTTCACCGTAATTCACGCCAATTGCATAACCCATTTCTTGCGCGCGTGATTCTATCATTTTCAGAAATCCAGGATTTGAAATAAAAGTATTTGGCTCTTTATTGTTAGGGTCATAAAACTGTGTTCTGAATGCATGGATCGCTTTCATTTTGATCTCCCATGAATCAGAAACGTCTACAATAAAATCAGGCTTGATATATTGGCTTTGAATGTAGTGATACAAAGCTTTTGGTCGCCAGGCCGCCTGAACCTTGCCTTCATCTAACGTTTCAAACTTTGCCAATCCGGCTAAGAAAGAGCATTCAAATGCCAGGTCTGCGCCTTTTCCATGATCGGGATGGCGATCGCGAATGGCGTTGGCCAGAATCAATTCAGGCCTGTATTTCCGAATGGCTTTTACTACTGCTATCTGTTCTTCAAGAAGATTTCTAAAGAATCCATCCTTTAAACTCAGGTTCTCCCGTACTGATACACCCAATATTCTGGCTCCATCAGCAGCTTCCTGATCCCTGGTTTGAATCGTTCCTCGTGTCCCTAATTCACCCCGGGTAAAATCCACAATACCAACTTTGTGCCCTAATGCAACATGTTTTGCTATTGTGCCGCCACAACCTAATTCAGCATCGTCAGGATGCGCGGCAAGGACAAGTATATCTAACTTCATTAAGAGGATTGTTTAGTGAGTTGCTACAGCTTCTTTCGATGCTAAAAACCTTTCTGCATCCAGCGCACCCATGCATCCTGTTCCCGCTGCTGTTACAGCTTGCCGGTAAATTTTATCGGCTGCATCGCCAACTGCAAAAACACCTTCGATATTAGTTCGTGTACTTCCAGCTTTTACTTGAATGTATCCGCTCTCATCCAAATCCAGAATTCCTTTAAAGATATCGGTATTGGGTTTATGTCCGATGGCAACAAAAAAGCCTTTGATTGGTATTTCTCTCTTCTCCTTTGTTACGTTGTTGAACACACGCATCCCACTTACCTCCTGATCTCCCAAAATCTCCTCTGTTTCGGTGTTCCATAAAATTTCAATCTTCGGATTATTGAGCACGCGCTGCTCCATAATCTTAGATGCACGCATCATATCGCGTCTCACAATCAAATACACTTTCGGACACAAGTTCGATAAGTAGGTTGCCTCTTCGGCTGCAGCATCACCAGCACCAACAACTGCTACATCAGTACCACGATAAAAAAATCCATCGCACACAGCACAAGCCGATACTCCTTTATTTGTAAATTTTTGTTCAGACGGCAATCCCAAATATTTGGCGGTGGCACCTGTTGCAATGATGATAGACTCCGCCACAATTTCTTGCTTTTCATCAACTGTAACTTTCAAAGGATAACCAGAAAAATCTACTGATGTTACTAATGCGTAATTGACCTTCGTACCAAATCGCTCAGCTTGCTGCTGAAGATCCATCATCATTTGTGGCCCGTCTATTCCTTTGGGATATCCCGGAAAGTTTTCCACATCTCCGGTTATTGTCAATTGGCCACCTGGCTGACCACCCGTAAAGAGGATGGGAGACAGACCTGCACGAGCGGCATAAATTGCCGCGGTATAACCAGCCGGGCCTGAACCGATTATTAAAACTTTAACGCTTTGCTCCATAACATTTCTCTTTTACTGTTCCTATGAAAAAAGGTCTCAATGATTTTGAGACCTTCGATCAGATCGAAATTTTTATCATTTTTAACCCAGGTAAGGCTTTAAAGCTTTACTTCTGGAAGTATGTCTCAATCTCCTGATTGCTTTTTCTTTAATCTGACGAACGCGTTCCCTGGTCAAATTGAACTTCTCTCCAATCTCCTCCAGGCTCATGGGATGCTCTCCATTAAGCCCAAAATAAAGTGCGATAACATCAGACTCGCGTTGAGTAAGCGTTGACAAAGCACGATGAACTTCCCTTCGCAAAGAATCGGCCATCAAACCCTGGTCAGGAGTTTGTTCATTGTCATTTTCAAGAACATCCAACAAACGGTTCTCTTCACCCTGAACAAACGGTGCATCCATGGACACGTGCCGACCGGAAATCTTCATGGTGTCAACAACTTCAGCCGTTGTTACTTCAAGTACTTCGGCCAATTCTTCCGGAGAAGGTTCGCGCTCATACTTTTGTTCCAATTCAGAAAATGTTTTAGAGATTTTATTAAGTGAGCCAACGCGGTTCAGTGGAAGTCGTATTATTCTTGATTGTTCTGCTAATGCCTGAAGAATCGATTGGCGAATCCACCAGACTGCATAAGAGATAAATTTGAAACCACGGGTTTCATCAAATCGCTGTGCCGCCTTAATCAAACCTAAGTTTCCTTCATTGATCAAGTCACCAAGTGAAAGGCCCTGGTTCTGATATTGCTTGGCCACTGAAACTACGAATCGCAAATTTGCTTTAGCTAGTTTCTCTAACGCAATCTGGTCACCTTCTTTTATTCCTTTGGCGAGTTCTACTTCTTCATCTGGAGTCAACAAATCAACTTTACCAATCTCTTGAAGATACTTGTCAAGCGATTGGCTTTCGCGATTGGTAATCTGTTTACTAATCTTTAGTTGTCTCATTTAGCTGTTTACATTAGCTTAATTCAAACACTTAAAAACGAAAAATTAG
>JAYVBN010000618.1:0-13897 GCA_043750455.1 Bacteroidia bacterium
AGACGAATGGAGTTCGGCCATTCATTGAAACTTTTGTCCCAGGATTATTCTTTCAAAAGAATCAGGAAAACATTGAAAAAGTCTACAAAATAGCGTCTAAGACCTCAAAAAAAGAACTTATTGCCTATTCGTATGCTATGCGCGATAGACCTGATATGACTGGCTTTTTGAAGTCTTTTTCAAACCCAATTTTGCTCATTGCTGGAGAAAAAGACTCCATCATCTCAACGTTTGCTTTACAAGACCAGATGAAATTAATCCAGAACGGGAAACTAATAATCATGGCGGAAACAGGACATATGGGGATGTTTGAAGATGGCAAGGAATCAATCAATCTGCTAAAAGATTTTGCAAAAAGCTGTTTCTTGGAAGGCAACATCTAATTTTTGGCTTTTCTCCAAAAACAGTACTAAATTGTATTTGATTAATCTATATTTGAAAACACTGATATAGGCTAGTTTTGCTATATTTGATAACCCGATTTAAAACGATAAAACAGATAGCGTCATGAACCAATCTTTACTACCCACTTACGATTATTGGAATAATCTTGCGGCCAACCTCGCTTATGCGTCTTGGGCTGTTGGTATTTTGGTGGCCTTGGGTTACTTTATTAAGCTTTCATCCACCCAAGACAACAAAGCCAAGTACGATTTTATTAATAAGAATGAGATCAAATTCTTGTGGATTGCCTCTATCTTTTTGATTATTGGCGCTGGTTTTTATGCCAATTCAAATATTATTGAGCTCAATACTATGTGGATTTTCGTCTATGCTTTCACTACTATTGCGATGGGCATGATTGTCGGGTTGATCATTCAAAATCTTTTAAAATTCTATTACCCGTTTTTTATCGAGAAAAGATTGAAGGTGTTGCGCTATAAGCCAAGAATTTCTCCAAAAACAGGGAAGCAAATGAAATTATTGAGTGAGCAAGAAGAAGACGCTTACTTGGACGAGGGTATGCAAGCAGAAGAAAACTTGTTTTCAATGGATTACGATGTGTGGAAAGATGAAGAAACGGGTCATATTAAAGTTGAAAAATACTCGGGTCATCTTCATGCTATACAGTGCCCTGAGTGTAATTATCAAACCTTTAAAGTTATGCGCGAAGAAATTATTAAGCAACCAACCGCCACTGAGGAAGGTGAATTATTGAAACATTACCAGTGCGGATATTGTGGACACAAAGCAAAGAAAATGGTGTCTTTAAAACAATCTGTAAAACTGCAAGAAGCTGCTGCGGCCACCGCTTAGTTAGAAATAGATTTGCTAAAAAAGTCTTAGGGAAATACTGGGAGACTTTTTTTATGGCTGAAATTAAATGAGGTGCGAAGGTAATTTGATTTGATCATAATAGAACTTCATTCTACTATGCTCTGCGTCAAGTAAGCTGATCTTTTCAATTCTATCCTCCTTATGATTGTAAAAAACCTCTACATAGTCATGACCCAGTAAATATAAATTAACCTTATACCCATAATAGCGTATAGCCACTACGAAAGAAGCTTCTTCATACAGCGTCCTTATTTTTTTTTCAAATGAGTATTGACTTAACTCCTTCCAGGAAATCATGAAATAAATTTAACGAAAAAGAAAGTGCTACTCAAAAAAATAAGCACAATTACTATGAAGGTTCTTAAATCTATCCTTCCTCAAACAGAAGTTTATGAATTTTTTCGTTGATAATGAATGATGATGATCCGGTCAATGGTTTATGAACCACGGGACTAAGAGATTCCAATAAACAGAATCAGAATAATTATGAACCGAGTTTTGGTTGAAATACAAAAGCCTCGGACTGAAGCTTTTCTATTTTTTGGGTGAGTGACGGGGCTCGAACCCTTGCCTGGCGGCAGGCTTGCCCAACCTAAATCCCTGTTATAAAAATTCTCTTAAAAATAAAGCCTTAATGAAAAGGCTTTAAGGGTGAGTGACGGGGCTCGAACCCGCGACCTCCAGAATCACAATCTAGCATTCTAACCAACTGAACTACACCCACCGTGCAGTCTTACCTTAAGCACAGGCAAGCGTTTTGAGGACTGCAAAGTTAGACAGGCTGGGGTAAAATGCAAAAGCGATCCTTTTATTTCCGGTTAAACATGAGCCGCTGCCCCCTCACAGCTTCATCAAATTGGCCATTTGCATAAGCAAGATGCCCTGATACAAACGTGTGTGTAATCGATGATCGGAAAGTTTGATTCTCAAAAGGAGACCAGCCACATTTTGCCAATACATTACTTTTTTCGACTTTCCAGGGAGCGTTCAAATCAACTAAAGCTAGATCAGCGAAGTACCCTTCGCGGATAAATCCACGCTTCTCAATTTGAAAAAGGATGGCTGGATTGTGGCTCATCTTTTCCACTACTTTTTCTAAAGCAATTTTACCTTGATGGTAAAACTCTAACATAGCAACCACACTGTGCTGAACGAGCGGCCCGCCTGCTGGTGCTTTGAAGTATGTATTTTGTTTTTCTTCCCACGTGTGCGGAGCGTGGTCTGTTGCGATCACATCTATTCGATCATCCAGCAGGGCATTGAAAATGGCTTGCCCATCTGCACGGGTTTTAATAGCAGGGTTCCACTTGATCAGCATCCCCAAACGTTCATAATCCTGATCATTGAACCAGAGATGATGAATGCAGGCTTCGGCTGTTATTTTCTTTTGACTTAATGGAACAGAGTTATCAAATAATGCTGTTTCGCGTGCGGTGGAAATGTGCAATATGTGTAACCGGGTTCCATTTTTTTTGGCCAGCCCAACGGCAAAAGAAGATGACAAGTAACAAGCCTCATGAGACCGAATAAGGGGATGATATTTTACTGGCATTGCTTCACCATACTTCGCCTTAAAGTCTTCCAGGTTTTTTCGAATCGTTGGTTCATCTTCACAGTGAGTGGCGATTATCGAGGTAAACCGTGAAAAGAATCCCTCCAGGGTTTTAGGGTCATCCACTAAAAGATTGCCGGTAGAAGATCCCATAAATATTTTAAGGCCGCACACGTTGGAGACATCCGTCTTCATTACTTCTTCTAAATTGTCATTGGAAGCACCCATGAAGAATGAATAATTCGCAAGTGAATTTTGCGCTGCGATCTGGTATTTATCTTCCAGTAATTGTTGAGTAAATGTTGGTGGAACAGTATTGGGCATTTCCATAAAACTGGTAACGCCTCCCGCCACAGCGGCTTTCGATTCTGTGTAAATGGTTGCCTTGTGTGTAAGCCCCGGCTCGCGAAAATGTACCTGATCATCGATGGCACCCGGTATCAGAATTTTTCCTTTTGCATCTATGATCTTATCTGCTGGTTGTGATTGAAGATCATTCCCGATTTTTTCAATGAACTGACCTTTTATCAACACATCTCCTTCCGTGATCTTTCCTTCATTTACAATTCTTGCATTTACTAGTAAGGTTGACATTCAAATCAGGCTTTATAAATAGTATCTTCGCACGTAAAGATACTACTACGCTCATTATTTTGACAGTAACTCTTGTGAACTTAACACGGATGCCATATAATTTGTCGTACAAGCTACATGGTACTCAGTAAAACATCTATGGAACCTATTCAGTCGGCCTGGGCGCAATTCAATTTTAATAAGCAATTGCTGACTGCGATTGAAGAGTCAGGTTTTTTGTCCCCAACGGAAGTTCAACGCAAATGCATTCCACTAATTATGGGTGGGCAAGAGGTGATTGGTGTTGCCCAAACAGGCACAGGGAAAACTGCAGCTTACTTATTGCCTGTGTTTATGAAGGTGCGCTATGCGCAAGGGAAAGACCCACGGGCGTTAGTACTGGTGCCCACAAAAGAACTTGCGATACAAATTGCCGAACATGCAAAGGCACTTGCGAAATACACTGACTTAAGAATTACCGCTATCTATGGTGGTGTTGGTCCAAAAACCCAGATTGAAATTTTAGAGGCGGGTGTAGATGTGATCATTGCTACACCGGGTCGCTTTATGGAATTGTATTTGAAAAAAGAATTGGTGACCAAACAAATTAAAACTCTTGTTTTAGATGAGGCCGATCGCATGATGGAGATGGGGTTCATGCGGCAGCTGAAACAAATATTTGAAGTGATTCCTACCAAGAGGCAGAATTTACTTTTTACGGCCACATTTCCCGAAAAGGTTGAAAATCTATCCAAAGATTTTTTAGAATTTCCCATTAAAGTTGAGGTAACACCAGAGGTGATGGCCGCCAGCCAAGTGGAACAACAGGTCTATCATATTCCTAACCTGAAAACAAAAATCAATTTCATTGAACATCTGTTGACAGATACAGAAGATTATTCTCGTGTATTGATTTTCACCCGTTCAAAAGAAACTGCGGATAATGTGTTTAAATACATCGACCGAAAAAATTTAGGCCCTGCCCGTGTGATTCATTCCAACAAAGGACAAAACACACGCATCAATGCCATGAATGAATTTAAAGATGGCAAACTCCGGGTGTTGGTTTCAACGGATGTGTCATCGCGCGGAATTGATGTGACTGGCGTTTCCCATGTCATTAATTTTGATGTTCCTATTGTGTACGATGATTACATTCATAGAATTGGAAGAACGGGAAGGGCACTGGCGGTGGGCAAGGCCATCACACTGGCGAATGAATCGGAATTATTTCATCTTAAAAAAATAGAAAAACTAATCCGCGAAAAAATTAAAGTGAAGAAACTTCCCACGGAAGTGGAGATAGCCGAAACACAAAAAGATGAGGCTAAGATAATGGCAAGGGAAATTGATCGGCAAAAAAGATTAGCAGACCCGGAGTTTCTGGGTGCATTTCACAATAGAAAAAAGAAATAGAGTCAAGACCAAGACACTAGATTATCGCAATTCTTTTTCTTTCCTGAAGCTCTCCAGTTTTTTGTTTTTATTAAAACCTTCAATGGCTTGCATCTTTGTTCCATAGTGCAGGCTTGCATTTATTTCATATCCATACAATAAAACTGTGGTGAGTAACTGTATCCAGACCATTAACGCAATGAGTGCGCCAATTGATCCATACACTTTATTATAACTACCAAAATTGGTGACGTAATACGAGAAGCCATACGAAATACCCAGGCCAGCAAGCGTAGCCAAGAGTGAACCGATCGAAAAGAAACTCCAATTGTAGTGAACAGCAGGCCCAAAATAATAAATGGCAGAAACAGTAAAAAAGAAAACAATGAATATGATAAAAAAGCGAAGGAACAAAATGAAATAGATGGTATAATTATCTAAGTCAAGGTGACTGAATTCTGAAATATTCTCCGTTACATAATTGATTACGACCTGACCAACTACCAATAAGATCACTGCAAGAAAAAGGACAGTAGCCAACATCAAGGTTAGGCCAATAGCTACAAGTCGCATTTTAATGGCACTTCTTTTTTCTACTGTGCGATAGCACGCATTGAATGACCGCATAAGGGCCATCATACCATTGGTGGCAAGATAAAGCGCAAACAAGAAACCAAAAGTAAGTAAGCCTCCACGTTGATTGTCCAAGATGTCAATGACAGTAGTTGACACCACATCATACATACTGGGCGGCATCAGTTCTCCAAGGAACTCCATAATACTCACCGTTGTGATGTCTGGAAAGTAAGTGGAGATGTACGGAATAAGGGTGAAAAGAAAAATAATAGTAGGAAAAATGGCAAGTATAAAATTATACGACACACCATTGGCTCTGTCCATAATTTCGTCTTCTTCAATATTGTGAGTAAATATTTTTAAAAACTTGTAAAGGGAGAGATTATCAAACCGCTTAAACTTAATTAGCTTGAGCCACTTCCTGCTTCTGCGGGCAGATGAAAATTGAAGTATCCGTTTGCGTGTGACGTATTTCATCCGAAGTATGGCTCTAATACTTTTTGAAAAACTGCTGGTGGACGGCAAGGTCTTCCATTACTTTTTTGAACAAAGGCCAACAGTGTCTCACCCTGATGAATTAATTTGCCTTGCCCATTAAAGATTTCATATTCAAATGTAATTCTTACACCTGGCTTTACGCGAATGGTTGTTACAATCCGCAATAAATCATCATATAAAGCTGGCGAAAGAAATTTTGATTTGTTTTCAAGCACTGGCATCATCACACCCATCTCTTCAAGTTCTTTGTAAGTAAGTCCTAATTGCCGAAGGCTATCCACCCTTCCTACCTCATAGTACATAGCATAGTTTCCATAATAGACATAGCCCATCTGATCAGTTTCTCCATAGCGAACGCGAACATGGGTCTCTGAGGTATACATGCTTATTTCTTCTTTGCTGCCCTTCCCTTCGCTTGTTCAATTGACAAGGCTGTCTGATACTTTCGGGCATTCTTAGAATGGTCGGCTAGCGTTTCAGCAAAATTATGGTTGCCAGAAAAATCTTCTTTAGCACACATGTAAATATACTTATGATTGGTGTAATCGAGTACTGCATCAATAATCGTTATTCGCGGCATATTAATGGGGCCAGGGGGAAGGCCTGTATGTATGTAGGTGTTGTAAGGCGAATCCACTTCTTTATGTTCGTTGAGTACGCGCTTAAGCGTAAAATCACCCACGGCAAATACTAATGTTGGGTCGGCCTGTAATGCCATATCCATTTTTAAACGGTTGATATATAAACCGGCTATGATGGGTGCCTCGGCTTGCTTGACTGTTTCGGCCTGAACTATGGAGGCCAGAATTGAAACTTCTATCGGTGTTAATCCTATTTTACTCGCCTTTTCTAATCGTTCGGCATTCCAAAACTTTTTATATTCAGCATGCATGCGTTCTATCAGGGCTTCGGGCGACACATTAAAATACACCTCATATGTATTAGGTAGAAACATACCGATGATAGTCTCTTTTGTAAAACCATCTTTATTCGTTTCCACAAATTCATCGAGCGCTTCATAAAAATCTTCAGAGCTTACACCAATATTTTTTGTGATCTTATCCCCCAACTCGCTTAACAGCCTTACGTGTGTAAATGTAATGTTCACGGGCTCCTGTATGCCTGCACGTAAAACACGGATCGCTTCTATGTTGGTCATGTTTCTCCTCAATGTGTAACGACCCGGTTTGATTTCTTCGTCATAATCCATCAGCCTCGCTAAAAAACTAAACGAAACAAAATCGTTTACAAATCTTCCCTTCGCCAGATCGTCTTGCACCTGACGATAGGTGTAGCCATTGCGCACAAAGAAGACCTGATCCTCGCGATCGACAAGAATATTTGGGGTGTAAACAATTTGATACCCATAAAAAACGAAGGTGATCAACAGGACTGAACTTACAAGATAGACTGCAAGCTTTATTTTGGGGACTTCTGTCATATATTAAATTTCAAAATTACGAAAAATGACTACAATACTGATCATGGCAACAGAACATCTTACCCTATTCTAACTTATGCAATAGTATTTATCGAAAAGGCGCTGACCCGGCAAAAACAACGTAGCCTAGGTAATCAACCCGGTTTTGAAAGCGAATGAAATAAGCTCGGCAACGTTGCTGGTTTTTGTTTTATATAAGAGCCGTTCGCGGTAGGTATCTATTGTTTTAACAGTAAGGTTCATCTCCTTTGCAATACCCTTGCTGGTGAACCCTTGTTGCAGGAATTTTATTAGCCGTAACTCCTGAACACTTACATCAAGCCTGACGTTTTCCTGATAACCTTTCTTAAGAGCTTCAACTGATTCATTCAATTTTTGTGGCAAATAAACTAGGCCATCTCGAACTGATCTTATGGCATGTTCAATTTCTGGAATGCTGCTGTCCTTTGTTAGAAAGGATTTTACTCCCAGCAATAAAAGTTGCGAAATCAAATGGGCATCATCTAGCTGAGTAAGCACAATCACTGAAGTTTTAATGTTGGATTTATAAAGATGCCTGCATACTGTTGTTCCATTCATTCCAGGCATACTGATGTCCAAAAACATCAAGTCAAAGCTGTTGTCCTGTAGCTTCTCAAGTGCTTTTTCACCTGTCGCTGCTTCTTCGAATACAACGGGCGGTTCAATCAAAGTAGCCAACAGCATAGCAAGTGATTTTCTGAACAATTCGTGATCATCGGTCAACAGTATTTTCATACGAATTTTTTCGTTGATTTGATTAACGCTTGCATCGGCTTATGTAATATAGTCCATGCTTTGATTTCATAATAAAGCAATGTCATTATAATCAAACCTTATGATTTTTGAAAATTGCAATGATGATGGGGATGTCGGAAAAATACGACATTGATTGAACCCAATAATCATGGTATCCTTGATAGGATTTCAATTCTCTATAGTTTGACCCCTTCTAAGTTTACTGTTTACAAACAACTCGACCAAATGGATTGTGGGCCAACATGCCTGCAAATGGTAGCCAAACACTATGGCCGATACTATTCCTTACAGGAGATTAGAAAAAAAGCCTTCATCACCCGCGAAGGTGTATCGCTATTGGGTATTAGCGATGCAGCCGAGGCTATTGGTTTCCGTACAATTGGTGTAAAAATATCTATGGAGAAGTTTAATGAAGAAGCTCCACTTCCCTGTGTTGTACACTGGTATCAGCGGCATTTTGTAGTGGTTTACAAAATCGCTCGAAATAAAGTGTTTGTAGCCGATCCGGCTGCTGGCCTTATCACATACTCCAAAGATGAATTTAAGAAAGGCTGGCTGTCGGCTAAGGAAAATGGACACGAAGAAGGAATTGCTTTGCTATTGGAGCCATTACCTGTGTTTTATGAGCAGGAACCAGAGGAGCACAGAAGTAAACGTAAAAGCCTTGTTTATATATTTGATTATCTCAAGGGCAATAGCAAGTTCATTATTCAACTTATTCTCGGGCTGCTGACCGGCAGTTTGATCCAACTTACCTTACCATTTCTCACCCAGTCCATTGTTGATGTGGGCATCAATACGCAAAACATTCAATTTATTTACCTGGTATTTGCCGGGCAAATGATGCTGTTTGTGAGCCGTACGGCTGTAGACTTTATCCGTAGGTGGATTTTGCTGCACTTGAGTACGCGCATCAATATTTCACTCATCTCTGATTTTCTTTCCAAACTCTTTAAGCTGCCCATGGCCTTCTTCGAGGGCAAAATGATTGGCGACATTCTAAGGAGGATTGAAGACCACTCACGCATCGAACAGTTTCTGAGTACATCCTCCCTGAACATCCTTTTCTCATTTTTTAACCTCATTGTTTTCGGTTTAGTGTTGTTGATCTACAGTGTGCCCATCTTCCTGGTCTTCTTTGGCGTGAGTTCGGTGTACATTATTTTCATACTCTTGTTTTTGAAAAAAAGAGCCGAGTTGGATTACAAACGCTTCCAGCAGATGAGCGACAATCAAAGTAATCTTATACAGACAGTACAGGGCATGAGTGAAATAAAAATGAACAACTGCGAAACGCGTAAGCGATGGGAGTGGGAGCGGATACAAGCCAAACTTTTCCGCGTGAATGTTGAGAGCACTAAGCTTCAGCAATACCAGGATGCAGGAAGCTTATTTTTGAATGAATCCAAAAATATGGTCATCACCGTAATGGCGGCTCTGGCCGTGATGGATGGAAGTATGACACTCGGCATGATGCTGGCCGTGCAATATATCATTGGCCAGTTAAATGCGCCAGTTAATGAGTTCATTGTCTTCACCCGCGACTGGCAGGATGCAAAGATTAGTTTGGAACGGATAGGTGAAATTCATTTGTTGGATAATGAAGAAAACCTCACCCTAAATCCCTCTCCACATGAGAGAGATTTAGGAGGCACGATAATTTTAGAGAATGTTTCCTTTCAATATGAAGGGCCGCATTCTCCTAAGGTGTTGGATGGTATTGACCTGATCATACCCGAAGGAAAAACAACAGCCATTGTGGGAACAAGCGGTAGCGGGAAAACGACACTGATGAAACTACTGCTGAAGTTTTATAAACCGATAGAAGGGAAAATAACAATTGATGATGAAGAATTGGAACATATCCACGCCAGCGCATGGCGGCAGCAATGTGGTGTAGTAATGCAGGACGGTTACATTTTTTCGGATACGATTGCCCGCAACATTGCGTTAGTAGATGAGGAGCCCGACCAAAAAAAATTGCGGCATGCAGTAAAAGTGGCCAATATTAGAGAACATATTGAATCATTGCCATTGGGCTACAACACTAAAATTGGCATGAACGGAGTTGGTCTTAGCCACGGGCAGAAGCAAAGATTGCTTATCGCACGTGCAGTTTATAAAAACCCTAGCCTGATTTTTTTTGACGAAGCCACCAGTGCATTAGATGCCAACAATGAGAAGGTAATCATGGAAAACCTGGACGAATTTTTGAAAGGTAAGACCGTTCTTGTGATTGCTCACCGGTTAAGCACAGTAAAAAATGCCGACCAGGTGGTTGTTCTGGAAAAAGGAAAGATAGTAGAAGTGGGCACCCATGCTGAATTGACCACCGCTAAAGGAAAATATTTTGAACTTGTAAAGAACCAACTGGAACTTGGGAGTTAATGATCAATGACCAATGTGTCAATTAGCCAATGGAAATCATAAATCACAATTCAAAAATCTTAAATTTATAGAATATGAGTTTATTCAAATACATTGACCGATTAAAACGAATGGATGATTTGATCCGAAGAAAGGCCACGGGCTCCCCTGAGGAATTTTCACAAAGACTTAATATCTCCCGTAGCCAATTGTTACAAGATTTAAAAGAGTTGAAAGAGTTAGGCGCTCCGGTTGACTACTGCCATATTTCCCGAAGCTACCTCTACACAAGGGAGTGCAGGGTAATATTAAACTTTGAAAGCAGCAAGGTGTTGGGTGGAATGAGGGTTGCTGAATTCCCTTCAACTGAATATTTTCTTTCACTTGCTTTAAAAAACATTTAAAAACATACGAATGAAACAATTTTTTATCAAGTACTATGCCTTAGTAACTTTAACAAGTTCACTTCTTTTCCTAATGTCAGCAACCTCTATTGCCCAGGTTAGCGGCATCATTACAGACAATAAAACTGGTAAGCCCCTGACTGGTGTTGAAGTATTTATCAACAAAACCGCAATAGCAACCCTTAGTGATGAGACGGGACAATTCAGATTGGATAATGTGTTGACGGGCTTTCATGAAATTATCCTGTATAAAAGTGACTATTCCATTTACCGGTCTTCTATGAAAATACAAACCGGTCGTTCATACAACCTGAAACTTTCACTCACCGCTTCCAAAAAGAAAAAAACAACACGCCTAACCGAAGAGGAAAAGGCATCATTAAAAAGTAAGGTCACACGTGCAAAAGCAGTGAATGAACTCGTTACAATTATAAATGAAAAGGGTATGGAGATAAGCGTGGCCGAAAGTCAACGGACTCTGGCATCTAAATCACCTTTAACCATTCAAAACGATGCAACAGGTTACCTGTTAAAATATTATGCAATGGGACTGCCACTTTCAGAAATTTCCCATGCACCACTAAAGTATGAATTCCTGCCACCCCAGGATATGCAACAAAACATTGGTTGGGAGAAGAACCGAAAGAATTATTTTCAAGGTTCACAGCGCCACTGGCTGATGGCTGTTGTTGCCAATCAAATTAAGGAAGAAGGATATTCCATATTAGATGAAAAAGGAAATGAGGTGGACACAAAGTCGCTTATTTCAACTTCATCATTAGCGGGTTATTCCAAACTATCAATCGGTCAATCATTGACTGTTCTTTATAAAAGGGCTGACGGTTCGGTTGACACCAGTCGAGTTACTACCAGTATTCCGCTGGACGTTAATGTAGCCGGGCTTACAATCAACTCTAAAGCATTACTTGTTGAAGGTGACATGGCGAAATCTGGTTTAGCGAATCAGTTGCCAATTGACTACCAGCCCATTGCAGGAGATGTAGAGGATACTTACTCAAAAACCATGGAACGGTTTTACGAGAAAGTATATGTGCATACCGATAAGCCCTATTACTATCCCGGTGAACCAATGTGGTTTAAAGGCTACATCAATTATAAAGAACCGAAATGGAGAGATTCCCTTAGCAAAGTGATGTATGTGGAGTTGATCAATCCAAAAAAAGAGGTCACACTAGCCAAGACCTTAAAAATTGACAGTGGTTTTTTCCACAACGATTTTATTTTACCAGACACACTGAAGGAAGGCACCTACTACCTGCGTGCTTACACCAACCTGAACCGGAACTTTGGCGACTCCAGCCTGTTTGTAAAGCCCATACCCATACTCAACATCACCGACAAAGTAGACCATACACAAGGAAAAATGGAGGCAACCGAAAACAGTTTGCTCACTATTACATCCGACAAAAAGAAATATAAGGCACGGGAGAAGATAACCCTCAGCCTTAGCATGAAAGACAAAGAAGGAAAACCGCTGGCGGCCAATTTATCCATATCGGTGACCGATGCCATTCAAGTGGTTCCCATTGCTGAACCTACCACTATAATGAATGGCTTCCCATTTGAAAAGGAAAAGCAAAAAAGCGCTATTGAGTTAAAGTATCCGGTGGAATATGGGGTGGGCTTTACAGGGAAATTTCTTAATGACAATGGCAAGCCGGAGAAGACCACGCTCATGATACTTCAGATGAAGCCACGTAATATGATGCTGGCAGCCAGTGATGAACATGGCATTTTTTCAATAACAGGTTTAGACTTTTATGATACCGCTAAGTTTTCTTTTAAAGCGGACATAGCCAAAGATTATCCGTACGGAAAAATAGAACTTTTGCCACGGGAGACAGCACCAATGGATTTCAAAGAGAACAACTACACCCTCACCGTGCAAAATACCCAATCACAGCAACGGATTATTTCTGAATACGAAGTGCCTAAGGATGTTCGTTTGCTTCAAAGTGTTGAAGTGAGGGCTAGCCGGATAGAAGAGCAATATGAAAAGGACTACCGAGTGAAAAGACCGTATGGCAAACCGGATTATGTTCTTAAAGCAAAGGATATTAATACAGCTTATGGAAATCTTTTGTATTCACTGCAAGGAAAATTTCCTGGTTTAGTGGTAAGACTTGATACTGATGGTAATTGGGTGGTTTATACTAGAAGGGGAGAACTAAGCTCAAGGTATAATGCAAAGGAAGTAATGGTAATGCTAAACGATGTTCCAATGGGGGGAAGCCCTGGGCAAATTCTTTCAACTATTAACCCAGAAACAGTGGAGTCTATTGAATTTACCAACAGAATTAATGTTTTGTACGGTTCATTTAGTGGATTTGGGGTTCTTTCTATTTATACAAAACAAGGCATCTCAGAAGAGGCCTTTAAAGTTGCACCAAACTTTCAATCCGCTAAAATATCAGGTTACTCAACTTCACGGGACTTTAAATTTCCAAACTATGATGATAAAGATTTGGACTCCTCCAAACCGAATTATCGCTCCACTATTTATTGGAGCCCTAAAATTGAATCGAATGGTAAGACAGGAAGAGTAACGGTTTCTTTTTTCGCTACGGACTTGCAAGGGAAGTATCGAATAGTAGTGGAAGGTGTCGATGAAAAAGGTGAGTCGATAAGGTACGTGTATTTTTTAGAGATTGACAACGAATAGAAAGTCTTATCAGTCCAGTATGGCTGGACTGTCAATTTATATTTTTAGATCGCAAGGTGACTCGGCCGTTCATCTTGCCGCGGAAGCTGAAAAGCGAATAGAGTAAGCGAAAAGACAAAAAAATAAAATTTTATGAAAAAGAAATTAAGTAACAAGCTTAGCTTAAAGAGAGAGACTTTGAGTGGCTTAACAAAAAACGAAATGACTGAAATTAAAGGAGGAACCTCAGTTGCCGGATGTGGAAATACTATCGCCAATAGTTGCTGGTGTTCTGTAACATGTCGAGCGCAAAGCTATTGCTATTGTCTGTAAGATTCAGGCCCAAACGGTGCTTCTTGCATCGTTTGGGCTTT
>JAYVBN010000619.1:0-2960 GCA_043750455.1 Bacteroidia bacterium
ATGCGCCAGTTTCACCCGATATCGTATGGGAATTACATAGATGATTTCAGACCTACATCACCTGGGGGCTTCATGAGAAAATACTTTGGCATGCTAGGCGTTTCCTTTCTGCGATGGAACGATTTACTATTAACCGCAGATGCCAATGTTGGAGGTTATAAACCCGGTAAGAATTTCAATACAAGTTTGATCAAAAAGGGGGTCTATGCGAATGTTGGGGTCACTGTTGAGCGCGAGTTTTCTGAATATCTCAAGGGTTTTATGCGGCCCTCTTTCGAGCTTAAAAATTACAAATTGAATGTGCCCGAAGTGAGCCAGACCATTAACCATAGTATCAATGCTTTCTATATCAACATCGGGGTAGTTTACAAACTGCCCGGACTGCCCAAGTGCTATAACAAGGATTGTCACCATCAGATGAACCACGTTCATGGCGACACAGAGTACAGAAGTCAAATGCATCCGTTCTATAAAAAACAGAATCCTATGTATGGCGAAAACAATCCTACGCTGATCAAATACAAGGGTAAAAACCGGAAGAAATTAAGCCCGTATTGAGGGCAGAAAAAAAGGTTACTTTTTAAGGACTTTCTACCACTTTTAGGTACCAATAAAAGAGGTGAATTAGGTCAAAGTTAGTATCTTGCCGAGCTAAAAAAATAGCTCAGAATTCAGTTCAAGATTAACCCAGAAATCCCTAATTAACAGTGGCAGAAGAAATCGGCAGTCCTTCCGGAAGACAGAGTATAATTCCCATAAATATTGAAGACGAAATGCGTGGCGCTTACATCGATTATTCGATGTCGGTCATCATTTCTCGAGCCCTTCCCGATGTGCGGGATGGACTGAAGCCCGTTCACCGAAGGGTGTTGTATGGTATGCAGGACCTGGGTGTCAATTATAACAAGCCTTATAAGAAGTCTGCGAGGATTGTCGGTGAAGTCCTTGGAAAGTATCACCCTCACGGTGATTCTTCCGTGTATGATACCATGGTGCGCATGGCTCAGGACTGGTCATTGCGCTATACGTTGGTAGACGGTCAGGGTAACTTCGGTTCTATTGATGGCGACTCGCCTGCAGCGATGCGTTATACGGAGGCACGCTTGCGCAGAATAGCTGAAGAACTTTTGGCAGATCTGAACAAAGACACGGTAGATTTCCAGCCCAACTTTGACGACTCGCTTACGGAGCCAACCGTAATGCCCGCCAAAATTCCAAATTTACTAATCAATGGATCATCTGGTATAGCGGTGGGCATGGCCACCAACATGGCTCCCCACAACCTGACAGAAGTAGTAAATGGAATTATCGCCTACATCGACAATCGCGAGATTACCATCCAGGATTTGATGAAGTTGATTACGGCTCCTGACTTTCCTACAGGTGGAATTATCTATGGAACTTCAGGAGTGCAGCAGGCATTCCTTACGGGAAGAGGTCGAGTGGTGGTGCGGGCAAAAGCAGAGATTGTAACCAATGCCAACGGTAAAGATCAAATCATTGTAACAGAAATTCCATACATGGTAAACAAAGCCATGATGATTGAAAAGACTGCAGCCCTGATCAACGAAAAGAAAATTGAAGGCATCAGCGATTTGCGCGATGAATCGGATCGTGAAGGCTATCGGGTTGTCTACGATTTGAAACGCGATGCTATTCCAAATATCGTTCTCAATAACCTGTTTAAATACACTCAACTTCAATCCGCTTTTAGTGTTAATAATGTGGCGTTGGTTAAAGGGCGCCCGCTGACGTTGAACCTTAAAGACCTGATTGTCCACTTTGTAGAGCATCGTCATGAAGTGGTAGTTCGCAGGACAAAATTTGATTTGGCAGAAGCTGAAAAGCGTGCCCATATTTTGGAAGGCTACCTGATTGCACTGGATCACCTTGATGAAGTGATTACACTTATTCGCAATTCCAAGGATCCGGATGTGGCCAAGATTGGGTTGATGGAAAAATTCAGCCTTTCAGAGATTCAGTCGAAAGCCATTCTTGAAATGCGCTTGCAGCGACTTACAGGTTTGGAAAGAGAGAAAATCCAAAATGAATACAATGAAGTAAAAGCATTGATAGCACGCCTCAATGAAATATTGGGTAGCGAACCTATTCGTATGACCATTATCAAAGAGGAGTTATTGGAAATTCAGGAGCGCTATGGCGATGAACGAAGAACGGAAGTAGTGCACAGCGAAGAAGACATTACGTTGGAGGACATGATTCCTAATGAGGAGATGGTGATCACTATTTCCAATCAAGGATATATCAAGCGTACTTCTTTATCAGAATATAGAACACAGGGCAGGGGAGGCATAGGATCAAAAGCCGCCACAACAAAAGAGGATGACTTTACGGAACACCTCTTCATCGCACATGCCCATAATTATCTGCTCATCTTTACAGAGCTAGGCCAGGTGTACTGGAAGAAAGCGTACGAAATTCCCGAAGGAAACAAAACATCCAAAGGCAGAGCCATACAAAACCTTCTTAACATTCAGCCAGGAGACAATGTCCGTGCTGTCTTGAATGTGAAAAACCTGGAAGACGAAGAATACATCAACAACAACTTTGTAATCCTTTGTACTGAAAAGGGAACCATTAAAAAGACATCCCTTGAAGCCTATTCCCGCCCGAGGGCAAATGGTATAACTGCTATCTCCATTCACGAAGGAGACCGCTTGTTGGAAGCTGCAATGACCAATGGTAAAAATCATATCGTAATAGCAAAGAGTGGAGGCAAAGCCGTTCATTTTGCCGAAGCTGATGTGCGGCCAATGGGTAGAACCGCAGCTGGCGTCCGAGGTGTTACTCTTGATGCTGTAGACGAAAAAGTGGTAGGGATGGTCTGTATTACACGAGAGGATGCTAATTTGCTCGTTGTTTCTGAAAAGGGCTACGGTAAACGATCGGATATGGGCGACTACAGAATTACACGCAGGGGTGGCAAAGGTGTGAAGACC
>JAYVBN010000620.1:0-2103 GCA_043750455.1 Bacteroidia bacterium
AACGATTAAAAGATTTTATTGATGTTTACTTTCTGCTGGAGCACTTTTCGCTCAGCGAGATGATTGAATTCTACACCCTTAAATATCCACGGTTCAACCCGCTCATTGCGTTAAAGGCCATTAACTATTTTGAGGATATTGATCCGACCATCGATCCTCCCCAACTGAGAGTGAAACTTCCACTTGCCAAAATCAAAAAACGCATAGAAGAGAGTGTTCTGCATTCGCGCAAAAAGTTTTAGTTAATAGTGTCCCCATAATTTTTAACGATCTTAAAACTCCATGGATGCAATTCAAATTGACGCGGTGGCTAATATTTCGCCCCGATTGGGCTTTGTATTTTTTTTATTTTTTTCTCAATGGGTTGGGCAAGAAGGTGGTGAAAACAAGAGATTGAGATGAAGAGAAGAAGGAAAAGGATCTTTTTGTTTTTCATAAACATTAGATTGGATTGTTTGGCTATAACTTAGTGTATTGCGCAAACGAGGGTACAGGTGATTTAGCAAGTTACTGCGTTTTGTCCATGTATTAACGAAAATTATGACAAAGTCATGCCTTTGGAAAGAAACGAAAACTTAAAACATTAGACCCAGGCAGTGATAAACACTGTTGTGGCTCCTTGCTTACTTCAAATGGTTCTTTATCCATGTCCTAATTTCGCCAAACGTCAATTCACTCTTAGCTGCGTTTATCACGAAGTCGAATTTTTCTTGCTGATCTGCTTCAATGTCAAACTTATTCATTAGGAGAATCAGTCGCATTAGAACATAAGCCGTTCTTTTATTCCCGTCAACAAAAGGGTGATTAGAAATGATACTTTCAAAAATGGCTGCTGCTTTGTCGATTGGGTCTTGATATAGATCTTGTCCGTCAAATGTTTGATACGGGCGGCTTATAGCTGAATCAAGAGATCCTTTGTCTCTAATACCTTTAGCTCCACCAAATTTTTCGATTAGAATGTCGTGAATTTTTTCGACCTCTCTTATCTCAATCATTCAGCGAGTCTTTCTAATAGCTCCTTGTCCTGTGCTAAGATTTCTCTAAGATTTCTTGTTAAGCCTATTCTGTCAGCCGATTGGTTCTCAGCTTGCTTTAAAAAATCCAAAATATCTTGGAGCACACTTTCTGGCACATTGTCAAGGGATTTCTGAATCTCGGTCTTAATTTCCTTAATACTCATAGTCAATTAATCAGTTTCGAATTTACCAAAATTTACTAAATGTTTGATGGGGGTGTCAATCAGCCATAAATGTGAGTACATGTGACGAGCGGGGCTCAGGGCTTAAGAATTAAAATTAAATGAAGGATTAGTTATTAATTTAGCATTGGCGCTAACGACCCGTGTTTGTGACGGCTGCGGATTTCGAAACCGCGTCCTGTCCCACGTGCCGAAACTAAAGATAAAAACTAACCTTCAAATAAACACGGCACCCTCAATTGGCATAAACACAATGTGGTGGCCAGTTGGGCTTCGTCCGTAATCGTCAGTCGTTCTCATCTCATTTTTATTCCTTCAATTTGAGGCCCTCAAGTTATTACGCGTTAACGAAACCTCTCTCGTACACTCATCGAAGGGGTAGGTATTGTCTTTATGTTCAAAACTTACTATGCCCTTCCAAATCAAGTTTTGGCGGAAGTCTCAAACTATTCAGCGCCTTAACAAATGCAGGAGACTCCCGTCTGGCCTTGTCCAGGAGAGGGCTATTAAAGAGTCCGGCATATCCGCCATATTCTGGATATTCCCGATTGAGCTTTATGAGTAATTCGGCAGCTTCCTCATAATCACCAAGTGCAGCTAATGCTCCGACTTCCGATGCCCTCAAACCACAGTAAACCATTTTATCCGAAGGTGGCGACCTTCTAATTCCTTCATGAATTGACCCTATGACTTTCTCCTTATTCCCGAGAGCAATGTCTGTGTACGCATTTTGTCCACCGATCTTGTCCAGGTAAAATTGACCGTAGTGCTTTGCCGAGTCCTGAACTCCCAATCCCCAATAGCTCATTGTTTTCCACCAAGCCCTATCTAATGGCTCAATCATTTTGGTTGTATCCACCATTTCAATCAATCCCGCAAAATCTCTTTCAAAAAACTTTTTACTA
>JAYVBN010000621.1:0-9588 GCA_043750455.1 Bacteroidia bacterium
TTTTTGCTTGTGGTCGGTGTTGTCACCGACCACTTTTAACTACCCTACAAATGCTCTTCATAGTGAGTCAAGAATCCCCAATCATCAACATTGAGCTCATAGTACTTTGCTGATGAATATTTATAATCTTCTGGATTAATACACAGTAAGGCTTTAACAGGATTGTAATGCATATAGTCGATCTTCTGACTGGCTACTTTGCGATTGTACATAGTTGCCTTATACGGCCTGCGCTCCCAAAACTGATATTCTCTGTCCCGTTGTGTACTCTTGTAGCCTGACAACTCGGAGATATCCTGGTCTATTATCTTAAACTTAATTTGCTGGGCGGTGTATTTCAAAAACATTTGTTGAACATTTTTAGATATCCACGCATCTTGTTTACACCACATCAAATGAATATGATTGGGCATGATCACAAAACCATATAGCCATATCCTCTTGTCTTTGACTAGAAACGAAAGGCTGTTCATTACTATTTGCTTGCGTTCATCTGGCTGAAGCAAGTTTTGCCAATTCAAACAAGTAGCCGTAAAAAATTCTATTCCACTTTCCACGGAATTAAGATAACATTTTTTACTCTAAAGAAATGGGTGAAGGGAAAACAAGTTACCCGGAAAAAGTGGTCGGTGAAAACACCGACCACAGGTCAATAGCCCTGAGTAGTCTGCTTTTTTAACTGATTTCAACGTTCCTCAAATGCCAATCATAATCTTATCCCCTTCCTTGCTACAAAACTTTATAATTCATTAACTTGAACTATAAACCCTCTTCCTATGGCAACTTATCAACTCACTATCAACGGTGAAAACCGTGATGTAGAAGCAGTGCCGGAGACCCCACTCCTATGGGTGCTTCGCGATAATCTCGATCTGACCGGAACAAAATTTGGCTGTGGCATAGCCCAATGTGGTGCGTGTACCGTTCACCTGGATGGAAATCCTGTAAGGTCATGCTCCACGCCCATCTCTTCTGTTGGCACAAAAAAAGTAACGACCATCGAAGGTGTATCGGCCGAAGGGCTTCATCCGGTGCAGCAAGCCTGGATGGATGAAAATGTTCCTCAGTGCGGCTATTGCCAAACAGGACAAATCATGTCGGCCATTGCGCTGATTGAAAAAAATCCGAATCCCAGCGACAGTGAAATTGAGGAAGCAATGAAGGGTAATATTTGCCGCTGTGGCACTTATGAAAGAATTCGTAAAGCAATTAAACGGGCTGCAAACGCTGAAGCATAATGAAAACAGAAACCTACGAACACAAAATTTTCAAAGTCACACGCAGGGACTTTTTGAAAACCACTTCGGTAAGCATGGGCGGTTTGTTGCTCGGCATCCAGTTTAGTTGCACCGACACGTCAAAGAACCTGACTGGAAATCCGGCAGCTGTTTTTTCTCCCAATCTTTTTATCAGCATCAATGGCAGTGGTGATGTGACTTTGATTGCACACCGTTCTGAAATGGGAACTGGTATTCGCACAAGTCTTCCACTCATTATGGCCGATGAACTCGAAGCTGATTGGAGCAGAGTAAAAGTGGAGCAGGCGGTGGGCGATGAAAAATATGGTGACCAAAACACAGATGGCTCGTTTAGTGTGCGGATGTTTTTTACTCCATTGAGAAAAGCTGGTGCTACTGTTCGGTTGATGTTAGAGCAGGCTGCTGCCAAAGAATGGGGTGTGGACGTTTCCGAATGCAAAGCGGTGAATCATGAAGTAGTTCATACATCAGGCAAAGTGTTTGGGTTTGGATATTTGGCTGAGAAAGCCGGAGCACTTCCTATACCTGATGAAAAGATTGTGACGCTAAAAGATCCCAAAGATTTTAAATATATCACCAAGCAAAGTTCAATCGTTGATTTAAAAGATATCGTAACAGGCAAAGCAAAGTTTGGTTACGACACAAAACTTCCCAACACTAAATTCGCTGTAATCAAACGCAACCCCGAGGCGGGTGCAGGCATGAAGTCCTTTAATGTGGACGCTGCGATGAAAGTGCCAGGCGTACTAAAAGTGTTTAAGCTAGAAGCTCCGGGCTTTCCTACCAACTTCAACAAGCCACTAGGTGGTGTAGCTGTGGTAGCCGAAAACACATGGGCGGCAATGAAAGGCCGCGAAGCATTGGAAGTGGTTTGGGAAAAGGGAATCAATGCCGATTACAATTCTCTTGCCTATAATGCTGACATGGCGAAACGAGTTAAGACAAAAGGAAAAGTAAGGCGTGAGAATGGAAAAGTAGATCAGGCATTAACTAAATCAAAAAAAGTAATTGAGGCCGAGTACAGCGTGCCGCTCATTTCACATACGCCAATGGAAACGCCATGCGCCCTTGCTCACGTGCATGACAACATTTGTGAAGTATGGGCACCTGTACAAGATCCTCAAATGACAAGAAAATCATTAGCAGAGGCACTAGGTTTAGATGTAAAAGCAGTAACTGTTAATGTTACATTGTTAGGCGGAGCGTTTGGTCGTAAATCAAAACCAGATTTTGTCGTAGAAGCTGCCCTCATTTCAAGGGAGATAGGTTCGCCCGTAAAAATTCTCTGGACACGTGAAGATGATATTCAACACGACTTCTATCATTTCCCGTCTGCTCAATATTTGAAAGTAGGCATTGATGAAAATAATAAAGTAAATGCCTGGCTGCATCGTTCGACCTTTCCACCCATCTTTGGCACGGCCGATCCTAAAGCAAGCGAGCCGAGCGGATTTGAATTGAGCATGGGTATGGTTGACTTACCGTATGCGATAGATAACATCTGCTGCGAATCGCAGGACTCTAAAGCAAAAATCAGAATCGGTTGGCTGCGATCGGTGGCCAACATTCATCACGCATTTGCAGTGGGTAGTATGGTCGATGAGATTGCACAAGTAAGAGGTGTTGATCCCGTACAAAACATTTTGGATATGCTGGGTGAAGATCGCAAGATCGATTTCAAGGCATTGAGTCCTGAGTTTTGGAATTACAACGAAAAGATTGAAGATTTTCCGTGGGACACAGCCCGTTTCAGAAAAGTAATTGAAACGGCAAAAGAAAAATCCAATTGGGGCAAGAGTTTACCGAAAGGCAGTGGTCAGGGGATTTCAGTGCACCGAAGTTTTCTCACGTATGTGGCCTGTGTGGTTGAAGTCACAGTAGATGAGAACAACAAAATAAAAATTCCAAAAGTAGATTATGTGGTGGACTGCGGAATACCTGTTAACCCGGAGCGCATCAAATCACAATTTGAAGGAGGCGCCACGTTTGCGGCCAGTCTTGCGTTGAAAAGTGAGATCACTGTAAAGAATGGTGCAGTGGAGCAGCATAACTTTGATGATTACAGTGTAGCGCGCATGACGGACGCACCTTATGAAACCGCAGTACATATAATAGAGAGTGGAGAAAAGCCCACAGGTGTTGGCGAGCCTCCTATCCCTCCATTTATACCTGCACTTTGTAATGCGATTTATGCTGCCACAGGAAAAAGGATTAGGCAGTTGCCGATTAAATTAGCATAGACGCTTGGTGCCCTTCGTGCCTGCCTGCCGATAGCAGGCATATTTCTTTGTGTCCTTTGTGGTTTATTACTTACCACAAAAGACACAAAGAGCACAACGGAATTTCTTCAGTATTTTTCAATCATATCCAGTGCTTCTTCCTCAATATCCTGAGGTTTGGCCTTGAATTGAATTTTGCGATTACCAGCGATAAGAACAATTAAACCTACTGTTGTGCATATCGCCATTACCGCAGTCATCGGTATTGCATTTTTTGCATTTAGAAATCCTACCATCGCAGCAGCTAATGCACCAAGTCCCATTTGTATCGCCCCCATAAGCGCAGAGGCACTGCCCGCTTCCTTCGTGAAAGGCGCCATTGACAATGCTGCCGAATTGGGAAAGCTGAACCCCTGGCAACTTAAGAATAAAAAAATCATGAAGATCGTTCCAACCAACCCAAACACATCCAGTACTGTTCCTGCCAAAAGGGAGATTCCAATAATCGTTTGAAAAATCAAGATGGTCTTCATGAGCTGCTCGCTTTTATATGTACGGAGTAATAAACTATTTAGCTGACTGCTTGCAATAAGACCTGCGGCTATGATCGCAAAGATCCAACCATATTGCTGTTCAGTTACACCATACAGTTTCATGAATACAAATGGAGACCCTGAGAGATAGGCAAACAATCCGGCTGACGCAATCCCACCTGAGAAAGAGTAGGTATAAAATTGTGGATGCTTTAACACGCCAAGAAAACTGTTCAGAATTGGCCTTGGTTTAAGAGAAAATGTAGGATCAGGTTGTTTGCTTTCAGGCAACCAAATAATAACGGCAAGCAAAATTAATGAAGCCACTATCGTAAGGACAACAAAAACATAATTCCATCCCATCCATGCTATTACATAGCTGCCCACTGTTGGCGCCAGAATTGGAGATACCGCTAACACTAATATTAAGAGAGAAAATACCTTTGCGTTTTCCTCTACAGGAAATATGTCGCGCACTATTGCCCTGGGTGCAACCATGCCAACGCAACCACCCAATGCCTGAAGCAATCGAAAGGCAATGAGCATTTCGATAGAAGTAGACAAGGCACACCCAATCGATGCTGCCAAATACACCAGCAAACCAATTATTAATACAATCTTTCTACCGAAACGATCCAACAACGGACCACAAAGCATCTGCCCAACACATACTCCAATAAAAAAACTAGCTAACGTGTAGGATACAGCATCTACCGAAGTAAGAAGATCTATTGCAATGGCAGGGAAGCCTGGTAAATACATATCAATAGAAAAGGGACCTATCGCTGATAGTAATCCCAAAATCAAAATCAATACAAACCGATTTCTTTTCTCCATCCTCTACTATTTATGCATATCAAAATTACCGGCTTCAAGATAATTCAAATGCTTGGCAAACAATAGTGGAAAGCGGGAATGAGAAGAAAATACTATAAAATATTAACTAACCCTGAATTCAGATGGTCAAAAGGTTGCTGTCAGTCTCTGGCACAACAACAACAGGTACTTTGGAAGTACGAAGAAATTGATCGAAGCTCAGGTTTTTATACTCATTAAAATTTTCGATGATAGAACTCCCCATCACCAATAAACTCACTGGGCTTTTGCGAATGAACATCTCTATTCTAGATGGAAAAAAACCCACCTCCATAATAAATTGATAGGGAACGGTTGCCTTATTGATAAACTCCATTTCAATTTCATGAAATTGTGCCAACGCCTTTGTCTCCATGTCCCTTTTCATGTTCAATGACTCTCCTTCGTCATCAGAAGCAATCAGTCGATAGCAAAATAAAAAAGTCACCTGGGTTTTGTGCAGTTGAGCTTCTGTAATTGCCCACTTCAGCGCTTGGATGGAGGGTTCGGAAAAATCAACTGCACACAAAATAGTTTTCTTTGCCATATGAGAATTCTCGTCATCAAACTTACGTTTCATCAAAGCCTTAAAGTCGCAAGATTTATCAGGTCAAAAACTGATTTTTGTCATACCACAATATTTTTTGCCAAGGCACACTTAATCTTTATTCACAATTCGCTCAAAAGGACTTTCTGAAAAGATCGAAAGACAATTTTTGTCGCGTATCTTCGGGTGGAAAATAAGAAGAATGCCGCCTATTAATCCGCTGGATATCACTTTTGCCTCACGTGACACCTTCCGCGAAATCTTTCAGACTTCAGCAGAGGGTATAATTATGATAGATAAGACAGGGAAAATTCTTCTGGCAAATCCTGTATCCGAAAAAATGTTTGGCTTCACTCCCGAAACTATGGTGGGCCATACCATTGAAGACCTGCTACCTGTTCGCTATCGCGGAAAGCATTTGGATTTCCGTAAACAATTCAACCAACACCCCGAACCAAGACGGATGGGGGCTGGCCGGGATCTTAAAGCTCAGCGGCTCGATGGTTCAGAGTTCCCGGTCGAAATAAGTCTGAGCTTCACTAACATCGAAAACCAAGTGTTGAGTATTGCATTTATAACGGATATATCGTTGCGAAAAATAGCAGAGGATGCACTAAAACGGAGTGAAGAACAGCTGATTGAATATGCCGCTGAGTTAGAAAAAAAAGTTAAATCAAGGACGGAAGCGCTAAATCTCTCGGTTCAAAAGTTAGAGATACTCAATAATGATCTTCAACAGCAAATTCTGGTACGCCAGCAAGCGGAAGAGGAGACACGCAAAGCTCTTGAAAAAGAACGGGAGCTAAATGAATTGAAATCAAAATTTGTTTCTATTGCCTCGCACGAATTCAGAACCCCACTCAGTGCTATACTAAGTTCGACATCGCTAATCCAACAATATCAGTTACGAGGTGAAGTAACCAAGATGGATAAACACATCTCACGTGTTAAGTCATCTGTATATCATCTAACAAGTATTCTAAACGATTTTCTCTCTCTAGGTAAACTGGAAGAAGGTCGTATTGAAGTAGCTACTGAACAAGTTCTTTTACACGCTTTCTTTGAAGAAATTAAAGAAGAAATAAAGTCGACCTTGAAAGAAGGGCAACAATTGGTTATCAACTTTACTCAACCCGAATTAAGTCTTCAATCTGATCCAAGAATCCTACGTGGCATATTATTTAACCTGATCTCTAATGCCTCAAAGTATTCGGATTCGGAAAAAAGTATTTACTTATCAGCCACGTACACAGACGATGGGGTCACCGTTGAAGTTCGTGACGCAGGCATTGGAATACCTCAGCACGAAGTAAAGCACATTTTTGAGCGCTTTTTCAGAGCGTCCAATTCGTCCAACATACAAGGTACAGGGCTTGGATTGAATATCGTGAAACGCTATATTGATTTACTGAAAGGCACCATTAGCTTTACAAGTGAAGTAGGAAAGGGAAGCTCATTTATTATTATCTTACCCATTAATAAGTCATGAAAAAAATACTGCTAATCGAGGATAATGCTGAGGTAAGGGAAAATACCGCAGAGATTCTTACACTGGCCGATTATGATGTAGTCACCGCACAGAACGGAAAAGAAGGCGCTGAACTCGCACAGAAATTATTGCCAGACCTAGTAGTGTGTGATATCATGATGCCCGAATTGGATGGCTATGGTGTGCTCCACATCCTGAGTAAGAAACCAGAAACGGCTAGGATTCCCTTTATATTTTTAACGGCCAAAGCCGAAAAGTCAGACATGCGAAAAGGAATGGCACTTGGAGCGGACGACTATCTGACAAAACCATTTGATGATACAGATTTACTTAATGCCATTGAAACCCGGCTTCGCAAGAGTGCTCTGCAACAAGCTAATTATGCTTCAACTGCTGAAGGTTTTGATCAATTCATACGCGATGCCCGCCAGGTATTGAACCTAAGTGATCTATGCAAAGGAAATAAAGTAAAAGTCTTTAAAAAGAAATCTGAGATATTTTCTGAAGGCGATACGCCAGCATACGTTTATTTTATAAAATCAGGGAACATCAAAACATTTAAATCACACCCTGATGGAAAGGAACTGATAACCAATCTCTATAAAGAGAATGATTTTTTCGGATACGAGCCATTGCTTGAAAATTCACCTTTTGGAGAAACTGCGATTGCGTTGGATGATTCAGAACTGGTAATGATTCCAAAAACTGATTTCATCACTTTACTCAACAGTCAACCCGTAGTAACATCAAGCTTTATCTCATTGCTTTGTAAAAAAGTATCTGAAAAAGAAGCCCAACTTCTTCATTTAGCGTATAATTCAGTCCGTCAACGTACAGCAGAGGCACTATTGAAAATGTGGCAACTAAAAAAAGGAAGTGATCCATTGAGCATTCTTAGAGACGACCTGGCAAAGATTGTAGGTACCGCATCTGAATCTGTCATTCGCGTTTTGTCAGACTTTCGCGATGAAGGCCTAATAGAAATGGAAGGCACCAAAATAAAACTTGTACAAACTTCCAAGCTGGATCAGGTCGTACGATGGAATACTGTTAGGAAGTAATTACTTGCCAACTTTCAAATTTGTTTTGTTAAACGTTAGCATCGGCACCTTGGAGTGAAAAGCAAGTTGGCGAGTTATGCTTTTGTCGAATAACTTCTCATAAAAATCCAACCGATGGGTGAACATGGTCAATACGTCTGTGTTCTGATCACTCACAAATTTATCTACAGCATCAGGAATATTCTTGCTGCTCAGTACATGAAATTGGATTTTAGGATACTTAGCAGTTTTTATCAAATTCTCTTCCTTCGAGATTCTGGCCATATTCCTTTCTAATTCTGCCATGTCCTTTTTTGAATGCCCCTGAACAACATGCAACACATCAATCGCGGCATCAAAAAATTTTGCAAACTGGGCTACCGCCCTTATTTCGTCCGGAAGGTTTTGTATGTCGCTCGCATACACTATATTTCTAATGTTCTTAAACTGTGCTTTACCTGGCACAACCATAACAGGAATGCTGCTTTTGTCAATAACGGCTGCTGCATTGCTGCCTATCAGAGCTTTTCTCAAGCCCGTGGCTCCCCTGGTTCCCATCACTATAAAATCGATTTTATTCTTCTTGGCAAATTTCTCGATCGTATCGGCTAACGGAAATCCCAAAATGGATTCATAAGAAATTTCGATCTTATCGGCTTCTGTCCTGATTTCACTCATTAGAAGATCAGCATCCGCTCTTGCCCCATTGATCATCTGTTCCTCAAGCTTCTTCCAATTACTAAGTGTTTTAGGAGAGGAGCCGGCATTGATAACAGATACCAAAATAATTCTGGCCTCAATTGCTTTCGCCAGCCCAATTGCATACGAGACGGCTATTTTCGAGAGCTTTGAAAAATCGGTAAGCACTACTATTTTTTTCATGTGAATCTGTTTATTGAAAAGGATACTACGTCATAAAGAAAATGCAAGATTTACTATTTTCTAATAAAAGCTAATGACCTGGATCAGCTTAGAAACTGATTTTCATCAATACCAGCGGCTTATCCTGAAAAACTATATTTCGGGCCTCAAATCATAAATACTTCGAATGGACGAGAACTCCTTTTCCATATCCAATCCTAAGTCAATAAGCACACCAGTACGCACATTAAATACCCATCCATGAATCTGAGGGAATTGTGTTTTATACCACGACTTCTGCACATGATCAATCTTAATAATATTGATGCACTGCTCCTTTACATTGAGTTCTACCAATCGATCGAATCTCTTTTGTGTGTCCTTAATATGATCTAACTCCTTCTGGTGCAACCGGTAAACATCACGCAGTGTTTGCAACCAACTGTTTAGTTGTCCCATATCACTTGGGTTCATTGCGGCCTTTACTCCCCCGCATTCATAATGCCCACAGATGATAATGTGTTTGACCTTCAGATGCTCAACTGCATACTGAACCACCGCATTTAAATTATTGTCAGTGCTCACCACCAAATTGGCGATGTTTCGATGAATAAAAACCTCACCGGGTTGCACGCCCATTAAATCTTCGGCCGTTACCCGGCTATCCGAACAACCGATGTAAAGAAATTCGGGATGTTGTCCTTTGGATAATTTGGTAAAATAATCTGGATCAACGGATAATTTATCCGCAATCCATTTCTTATTGTTTTCAAATATTTTGTCGA
>JAYVBN010000622.1:0-10284 GCA_043750455.1 Bacteroidia bacterium
TGGTCGAATACTCTGGCGGGCATATAATTTAGAGGGGTCAAGTGAGGCAGACGCCTTTGTGTTTTTAATGTAGTAGACCTGAAGAGCGTACATATCATCTTCCACCGCTATCGATAACGTATAGCGCACACCACCACCTACAATAGCAAAGGGGATACCTTTTTCGCGAAGCTTTAAATCACCGGCAACAATGTGGCCCTCCAATCGCTTCTGATCAATGAAATTATCACTTACACCGCGTATAGTGGCTACCATGTCGGCATCGCGGTAGCGCACATAAGCGAAATCTTCTATTACCTCTGTGACGATCTCCACCCCTTCAACGTTCCTGATTTTATTCATGAAGGTTTCATCCACAGGAAAAGATTTTCCATGAGCCGATTCAATTTTAAGCTGTGGATCGAAAGAATTATTAATGGATCCGAGCAAATCGCCCAAGCCATTGAAAACAGAAAGGACAATTATTAATGCGGCCGTTGAAAACGCAACGCCAACAACAGAAAGTATGGAAATGACATTAATGAAATTCTTCTTTCGTTTAGAAAGGAAGTACCGTTTGGCTATGAAGAGAGAGAGATTCAAGGGCGCTTGTCGTTTATTTTACCTGACAGCAAGTTGATAGTTGACAAAGCACAATTGACAATATGTGAGGCTAATAGAAATCAATGCTTCAATCTTTGTCAATTGCCCCCGTTGTCGATTGTCAATTTATTCCTTCGGTATATTCAAATTCTTGATCAGGTCTTCAATTCGTTCCGCACTTTGTTCAACTTCATCAATGAAGAAAACGAGTTGCGGTACAATACGTGCCTGATTGCGGATTTTCTCACCTAATGCCTTTCTTATTTCAGGCTTGCGGGTATTCAGTTTGTCGAGCACAACTGCCTTATCTTTTGCCAAAGTCATGCTCACATAGACTTTTGCTACACTTAAGTCAGGGCTCATGCGCACTTCCATAATGGTGATAAAAGAATTTCCCAGGATCCCTCGCTTATCGCGAACGAAGATATCGCTGAGTTCTTTTTGAATCAGCTTTGAATATTTTTGTTGTCGCACCGTTCCGCTCATGTGACAAAGATAGAGAAAGAGAATAATAGTATTTTGCGTTTGAATTCAGACGGGCAGAACGCCTTAAATTTTTTTTTGATTTATTTGCAGCTTTAACAAACTTCCAATTTGCTCCGCTTCTTTCGTCTTAATGATCCATATAGGCTAATTGGCCTGTTGGTTATACTTATCTTACTTGTCCTTCCTTTTTTTATTGACCCTGTGGGCGTTACGCAATCAGAACTTAGAAGTTTTGTAATAGGTGAAGCTGTTCATGGCGGAAAACTGATGTACATTCAGGTGTATGACTCAACGGCACCATTGGCGGCTGCTCTTTTTGGTTTGGTAGATTGGATTTTTGGAAGGTCATTGCCTGCCCGTCATTCGCTCTCCTTACTCATCCTATTTTTTCAGGCTTCTTTTTTTGCAACCGTACTGATTTTAAACAAGGCCTATAACGACAGTACCTATTTGCCGGCACTCATCTTTGGATTATTCTGTTTTCTTTCGTTTGATTTTCTCTCCTTTTCACCAGAACTTCTTGCTTCCACTTTTTTATTGTTAGCCCTCAATAATCTATTTAAAGAAATCGAGTTTCGGAGCCAGCGTGATGAAACCATACTTAACCTTGGTGTTTGCCTGGGGCTGGCAACATTGCTCGTTTTTTCTTATTCCATTTTCGTATTCGCTACGCTTTTAATTTTGATTGTGTTTACCCGAATCAACTTGCGAAAAGCCTTGTTGCTTCTCTTTGGAGTAGCCTTGCCACATGCATTATTGATTACACTTTATTTCTATTGGGGGCACACCAGTGACTTGTGGCAGAATTATTATTTGCCCAACCTCACGCTAGGCGGAACTCAACTGATTTCGTCAACAAGTTTTTTAATACTATCCATTGTACCAATTATCTATTTTGTTTTTTCATTGTTCATGCTCAATCGCGAAGCACATTTTACAAAATATCAGTCACAACTTTTTCAGGTTATGTTTTTGTGGCTGTTAGTGGCAGTGCTTCATGTTTTTATCGTCCGTGAGCTTTCACCTCAAAGTCTGATTATTTTTATTCCTTCACTTGCTTATCTGGTGAGTCACTATTTGCTACTCATTCGCAGAAAGCGACTTGCCGAAGTGATGCTCTGGCTTTTACTCATAAGCCTGATAAGTGTGAATTTGCTCACGCGCTATAATCGATTGGAGGATGTGAATTTTGAAGGTATGTTTCCAAAGGCATCACCTTACCAGGAAGTAATCAAAGACAAACGAGTGATGGTGCTGCTGGAGGATGTTGGTATTTATAGCCAAAATAGATTGGCGGGCTATTTTCCAGACTGGAGTTTGTCCAGAAGTATTTTTGAACAGCCGGATTATTATGAAAACATTTTACTAGTCGATGAAGCTTTCAGAACAGATCCTCCTGAAATAATTATTGACCCAAAAGATTTGATGAAAAAAATATTCGAGCGTATTCCTCGAATAAAGCCTCTATATAAAAGGGAAGGGGATTTGTATAAAAGAATCAACAACTAATCTTACCTACCCTGCGCTCATGCCTTCCTCCTTCAAAACTGGAATGAAGGAATCTATCCAGGATTTTTTCGGCAAGTTCAATGGTGATGTAGCGTGCTGGCAAGCAGAGTACGTTGGCATTGTTGTGCTGGCGCGCTAACGAAGCTAATTCTTCGTTCCAGCAAATGGCGGCCTTCACACCCTGATGTTTGTTGGCAGTGATTGCTACCCCGTTGGCGCTTCCACAAACAAGGAGACCAAACTCGAATTCATTTTTTTCTACAGCACTGGCAACAGGATGAGCAAAATCTGGATAGTCGGCAGAGTCTGTATTGTATGCTCCAAAATCTTTCAGCGCATAGCCATTTTTCTCAAGCCATTTTTTTAAAAGCTCTTTGTATTCAAACCCGGCATGGTCTGCCCCAACTGCAATTTTCTCCATCATGAGCTTTGTTGATCGGCACGAAGTTCTGCCTCCTCTGCTTTTTGTTTGCGTCTAACAACTACACTGGAAATATAGATACTGATTTCAAACAGCATGTATAAAGGTAATGAGATAACGGTTAAGCTAAAAGGATCTCCGGAGGGGGTGATGATGGCACCAAGGACCAGAATTACTACGATAGAATGTTTGCGGTATTTTCTCATAAGTTGAGGTGTAACAATGCCCACCTTTGAAAGAAAATAAATGACCATCGGAAACTGAAAAAGTAGACCGCAGCCTAAGATCAAACTAGCCAAGGTTGAAACATAGGAGGTTATATCAAACTCGTTTGAGATCAACGGGCTGATTGAATAAGTTGCTAAAAACCAAATGGTCATCGGGCTTAGGATATAATACCCAAAACCCACACCTAATAGAAAAAGAAAAGAAACGGCAAACACAGCTCCTTTGGAAAATTTTCGCTCTTTGGTTTGCAGGCCTGGCTTTACAAAACTCCATAGTTCCCATACCACATAAGGAAAGGACACAATCAGGCCAATAACAAATGCAGCTGTTAATGACATCATAAATTGCCCGGTCATGTTGCGGCTTTGAATCTTGAAGGGTAATTCCTTTACGCAAAGTTCTTCCAGTCCAGTTAGTTTGCCCAGTTCGCACATATACTTAAAAGCTGGGAAATCTAACTTGGCGGGCGCAAAGACGATGTTCTCAAAAATCCAGGGTACAAAAACGAAAGCAGCGATCATGCAAATAAAAACTACTGCCACAGCCCTCACCACATGCCAGCGCAACTCCTCGAGATGGTCGAGGAAAGCCATTTCTTTTTCTTCACTCATAGTTCAAAAAAATCCCGCAGAATCAATCTATTTCAGATTGCAATCTGCGGGAAATAATAGTGTTGTGCAAATAGAAGTTAGGATGAAAGCAACAACGCGGCTACTTGAACACCGTGCGTTCTACTTTAGTTAGTCTTTCTTCAAATTGATCTACCTTATCAATTTTAACAATCAACTTTTCAATGGCTTCCGCAAGGCGCATATTGGAGATTCTCATTTCTGAGCTCTCTACATTAGTTTTTTTAGACGATTCAACCAATTGGTTGATCGCTTCAGTATTTTTTTCCTGCCCATGAACTAAGCGATCCACGCTAGGAACCAACTCAGACATCAATTCTGTCAATTGTTTCACTTGATCTTCCAATTTCACGAGTTGAAATTATAAAAATTTAACCAGTTTTCTATTTTACTTATTTCTATTCATATAACGGAAACTTCTTCATAAAGCCATTCACTTTTCGCTTGACAGCCTTCAAATGTTTCTCGTCTTCTGGTTTCTTCAAAACTTCATCGATAAGATCAACTACTTTCACGACATCTTTTTCCATCATGCCCCGAGTAGTCACGGCTGGTGTGCCTATGCGCATGCCCGAAGTTACAAACGGTGATTGCGTATCGAACGGCACCATGTTTTTGTTGATGGTGATGTCGGCCTTTATTAAGGATTCCTCTGCAATTTTACCAGTGAGCTTTTTCGACCGCAGGTCAATCAACATTAAGTGATTGTCTGTACCATCTGATATGATTTTATATCCTTTGTCTACAAATGCTTTGGCCATTGCTTTTGCATTCTTAGCTACCTGCACAATGTATTGCAGATATTCTTCGCTCAATGCTTCCTGAAAAGCAACCGCCTTGGCAGCAATCACGTGTTCCAAGGGTCCGCCTTGCGTGCCCGGGAAAACACCTGAATCAAGGATAGAAGAAATTTTTCTAATCTCACCTTTAGGGGTTTTCAATCCCCATGGGTTGTCAAAGTTTTTGCCCACCATGATCAAACCGCCACGTGGACCACGTAGTGTTTTATGTGTGGTGGTAGTAATGATGTGGCAATGCTCCATTGGATCGTTCAGTAAGCCCCGGGCAATTAAACCTGCGGGGTGTGAGACATCGGCCAGCACCAGAGCGCCAACACTATCGGCTGCTTCACGCAATTTTTTATAATCCCAATCGCGGCTATAGGCCGAAGCACCGCAGATGATCATCTTTGGCTTTTCGCGTTGAGCGATCTCAATGACTTTATCAAAATCAATCAACCCGGTTTCTTGTTCAACTCCGTAAAAAGTAGGTTGATATAGCTTGCCTGAAAAATTGACAGGAGAGCCGTGGGTTAAATGGCCACCATGTGAGAGATCGAACCCTAAAATTTTATCGCCTGGCTTCAAGCAGGCTAACATGACAGCGGCATTGGCCTGCGCACCCGAATGTGGTTGCACGTTAGCCCACGAAGCACCAAACAGTTCTTTGATGCGATCAATTGCCAGTTGTTCAATTTCATCCACTACCTCGCATCCACCATAGTAGCGCTTGCCAGGAAGGCCTTCCGCGTATTTGTTGGTGAGCACGGTACCTTGTGCTTTCATTACCTGTGGAGACACAAAATTCTCAGAGGCAATCAGTTCAATACCATGTTGCTGGCGTTGTTTTTCTTTTTCAATAAGGTCGAAGATGATTTTATCGCGCTTCATAGGAGGGTTATAAATGAAGGCTCAAAAGTAAGATTACGGTTGGTGGTATTAAAAAGAATGCCGAGATTTCTTTGAATTAATTGAGGGTAAAAATTACCATCTTCCACTGCTCCCACCACCGCCAAAGCTTCCACCGCCACCAGAGAAACTGCTGCCACTTGATGATGATTTGCTTGATGAGGAGAAACTGCTGCCTCCTATCGAGGATGATCTGGATTTTCCAGAAGAGCTGCCACTAGTGGCACTTGTAAATTCTTTATAGAAAGCCTGGCCTATGAAGAAAACGCAAACCAAAATGATACCTACTAACAGAAGTATATTGGTTGTGCTCATTGATTCTCCATCGTCTTCTGCAGAATATTCTCCTCCAATAGATTTAATCATCGCATCTACAGCAGCAGTAACACCCGCATCATAATTGCCGTTGCGAAAGTTTGGTGTAAGTTCGTTACGAATGATTCTGTTGCTATGCGCATCAGTGAGTACGCCCTCAAGTCCGTGGCCTATTTCTATTCTCATTTTGTGATCATCTACAGCAATGAGTAAGAGTACACCGTTATCCTTTGCCTTTTGGCCAAGCTTCCAGGCCTCGGCCACTTTCAACGAATATTCTTCCAACACTTCTCCATCTAATGAGGTAATTGTAAGTATAGCGAGCTGATTAGAAGTAGAATCTTCATATACTTTCAATCGTTGCTCAAGCGCATCTATAGTTTCTTGTTTCAATATGTGGGCATCGTCATGTATGCGTTGACCCCAAAGCTGCGGAATAGCTTTTTGAGCAATTACCCAATTTGAAAGGAAGACAAAAAGGAAAAGGAATGTTAACCTAAAGAGAGAGGACTTTAAGTAACTATTAAATATAGAAGAGTTTTGATTTGTCATTACCATGATCCACTGCTCCCACCACCCCCAAAGCTTCCGCCCCCTCCTGAGAAGCTACTACCACCAGATGAACTTCCTCCGCTGCTCCATCCGCCCGAAGACCGCCCACCACTGCTCGACCCGCTGTTTATATTCTTTGTAAGCTTTTGGCCCCATGCGGATTTTTTGATCCAGGTTTTCAAAATAGGAAACGCAACAAGGTAGCCTAAGATGGGTACATACCAGTAGGTGGTACCCACTGCTATGATGGGGAAGAGTGCATAGAATGGAATCAGGAAAATGTAAATGAACCAACCTGTTCCACCGGGTGTAACCAATCCGAAAAAAGCAAAGATGCCCAGGAATACAAAAATCCCTAAGCCAATACCAATTCGCTGCCCGATGGTAAGATCGTTAAGGTCATCGCTATCTTCTGCAGAATATTCTCCGCCAATGGATTTAATCATTGCATCTACCGCTGCTGTTACGCCCGCATCATAATCACTGTTGCGAAAATTGGGTGTCAGTTCATTTCTGATAATGCGATTGCTATGTGCATCGGTAAGCACGCCTTCCAATCCCTGGCCCACTTCGATTCTCATTTTATGATCATCCACAGCAACGAGTAACAACACACCGTTGTCTTTATCTTTTTGACCAAGCTTCCAGGCTTCAGCTACTTTTAATGAATATTCTTCCAGCACTTCTCCATCCAAAGTTTGAACAGTAAGAATTGCAATCTGATTGGAGGTAGAGTCTTCATATACTTTCAATCGTTGTTCTAATGCATCTATGGTTTCCTGGGCGAGCACATGGGCATCATCATGTACATGATGACCCCAAAGTTCTGGAATGGGTTTTTGTGCACTTGAGAGAAATGGAGTTATTAATAAAAAAGCGAATAGTAGGCAGTAGGCAAGGGGCAATAAGCAATGCTTGGTGTTAGCTTTGCCTACTATTTTTGGTACTATATTCATAAAAAATTAAAGCCTACCACGAATCACTACTACCTCCTCCTCCAGAAAATCCTCCGCCACCAAAATCACTTCCCGAATCCCACGATCCTGAACTTCTGCCCATACTACCTCCAAGCATTGTTCCTAGCATAGCAGCTGACCAGTACCCGCCACCGCCTCCTCCACCTCCGCCTTTTCTTCTGGACATCATTACGATTATAGCAAGGATGATAAGGATAGATGCAATAGGAGAGCGCTTGCCTTTTTTCCTGCGCGGAGGATCTTCATTCACGTATGTCCCTTCAATGGCCTTCATCATTCCCGTAAGGCCTGCCTGTATTCCAGCATCGTAATTCCCTTCTCTAAAAAAAGGAGCTACTTCATTGCGGTTGATTCGGCTTGATAAAGCGTCTGTTAGATTTCCTTCCAATCCAAGACCCACTTCAATGCGTTGCTTGCGATCGTTAACAGCAATGAGCCACAAGACACCGTTATCTTTTTTCTCATCACCCAATTTCCATTTGGTAAAAACGCGGTTAGCATAGTCATCAATATCATCGCCATCCAAGGTTGGGATAATGTAAAGGGCAATTTGATTTGAGGTTGAATCGCGATAGCCTTTCAAGATGGCTTCCAGTTGACCAACGGCTGCAGGTGAGAGCAGATTAGCTTCATCGCGAACCCACACACCACCGTGTGGAGGAATAGCACGCTGAGCATATGTGTGCCCCGACAAGATAAAAATGAATGCGAAGGCAAAGAAGATTTTTGAAAATGGCGAGGACAAATACATCTGGGAAATTGGCTTAGTTGGAAACAGGTTCCTGCCGCGGCAGGCAGGCATTGGAAAATTGAACATCATTACTCTATGCGCAAGTCATCGCTTAGTTCGTTCACATCATCTGGGTCTATCACGAAGCCTTTTTCTAATAGAATGTCTCCACACTTTTTTATAGCGGTTTCCATGCCATCTATCACTTTTCCGTTTCTTACACTCTCTATAATGCCGCGCACCAGGTTGTCCCACACTTTTTGATCTACTACTTTACTAATCCCCTTGTCGGCCATCACAATAACTTCGTGTTCAAAGAAGGAAATAAATATCATGATGCCAGTGCGCTGTCGGGTGTTGAATACTTCTTCTTCGAGAAAAGCATTTTCAGCACGCTGCTTGGTGGCCTGATCCAGTTGATAGGGGCTGACCATTAAACGCTTTACAGGATTAATAAAATGAGCCATCAGCGCACCAAGTAGTCCGCCAAGGGCAACAAAAACAAAAGTTAAAAGCGGATCGCGATCATAAATGGCCACTGATGGTACGTATCGGTCAAAGATGACAATCAACATAAATACAGCCATTGCACCGAAGAGGGCGGCACGATATGTGGCAAGGGTATAGATGCCACTCTTTTCTACAAACACGGGCACAATCTCACCAGAGATTTTACTCTCGGCTTCGCGCACAGCAGCCTTGATCCGATCAAGCTCTTGATTGTTAAATCTTTTTTGAATAGACATAGTTCTTGATTTAGTACCTCGCCTTTTTTAGGGCTGAGTCAAAGATACTTTAATAGATTAAAAAATTCTGCCTGTTAATAACTAAAGATTTTCTTTTGCAGACAGGCTTGATCAAAGAGCCAAAGGAAGTAGGATTAAACCAGTATATTTTGGTGGGAGGGAAGGAGGTGTTTTATTTTATTTTTGCTAAGGCAAGAAAGAACTCGTGTAGCGACTCCATAATTTCTTCAGGATCGGTTGAATAGGAAATGGAAGTATTCTGCTGATTAAAGACGGCTAATCGTTCGTAATAGGTTAATTCAGTTAAGTCATAAGCCTTCATCATGATGTCTCTTACCACAGGATCAGTTATTACCTGCACATACGTTTGAGCTTTGTTATTTTCTTCCACAATACGAGCGAGTTTTCGTTTCTCACGTTCCAGTTTCCAGAAATAATCGAATGGGGCGAAAACACCTTCGAGTGCACTCATTCGCTTTGGTGCTATTTTAGTCCGGTTCACAATTTCATTGGGATATAATCGCGTAGCGCGGATGGTGATTTCGTCTAGTAGTCTTACCAGTTCGCTCATGCGGATTAGCATTACTTCCTCCTCATACAACAAGGGCAATTCAATTGGCTGATACCCCAGCATGGTAAAGATCAACGTGTCATTCTGATTGGCAAGGAGAGTGAAGCTACCCTGAAGAGAAGAAATAGTTCTCCTTTCTGAGTTTTTGACATGGATGACCGCACTGGGCAATTCCTCAAAAGAAGCTGAATCAATTACAATTCCTCTGAATATTTTTTGCGAAAAAGATGGAAGCGCACCAAAGCCAATTAGAATAAAGAGAATGTATTTTTTCAAAACTCGCTTTTCTGTGGGATGATTTGTGAAGGAAAATAGTTTAATAAGGATCCGATCAACGATTAACAATCAACGAACCACTAGATTATCTTCCCTTTCCACTTACCTGATTTCATATACACAAACGCCATGGAGAACATACTGATCCAATACACCCACTCACTGCCCCAGCCCCAGGTAATAGGCAACTTCCAATACTCCAGCACCACATACACGTAAACGCAGTAGATAATAATGGTAATGAGCTCAATCAATAAATTTACTTGTGAGTTGCCAGTGCCCGTTACGGCATTGAGCCAGATGGTGCCGATGGACATCATCATCAACGCAAGCGATACTATGCGCACTACCGGAATGGCCTCGTTAATAAATTCTTCACCTTGCCCATAGAAGGAAAGAAAAATTTCAGCCATTACCTTTGTTGTATTGAATGTAGTGCCCGAAATTTTTCTTTCCTTCTATGGGCAAGGTGAAGAATTTATTAACGAAGCCATTCCGGTAGTACGCATTGTATCGCTTGCGCTGATGATGATGTCCATCGGCACCATCTGGCTCAATGCCGTAACAGGCACCG
>JAYVBN010000623.1:0-2309 GCA_043750455.1 Bacteroidia bacterium
TCCATCACAAAGAGCAACATCAGGCAATGGAGTATTACAAAAAATTGGGGCAATTAATAAAAAATTATGAAGAAGTAATTCTCTTTGGCCCTACTGATGCTAAGATTGAGCTATTTAACTTCTTGAGAAAGGATCAACATTTTGCAAAAGTAAAGATGACCGTTACGCAAGCTGATAAAATGACAGAGAATCAACAGCATGCTTTTGTAAGAGAGTATTTTTCTAAGCAATAGATTTTTGAATTGGACGCGCCAATTTGATTTCCTACTAGGAAAGTGTTTTATTTCAATCCAAATTACCGGTGTTGTGCATTATGATTAATCCATCGAAGTCTTGATTTTTTGATGGAGATTAAACTCCAATCATCAAAGACCAAACTTTCATTTTCGGGTGTCGATCAGAAATAAGTTTAAGTATTCCCACAAATGGTATAAACAAAATCATACCCGCCACACCACAAACGATTCCTCCGGCAATAATGGCCACTAGTGTAGCAAGTGTATTAATGTTTAGTCTGTTGCTCACTGCAAATGGGAAGATCAAATTAGCTTCCAGGTATTGAACAATGGTGAAGACGAGGATCATCATTTATAGAAGCAGCCCAAGCGCCATATTGCCCAATGCATCTGATTTTGGCTCAAAAGCAAACCCAGTTGGTAAACCACCAACCATACCTACGCCAGTGAGGCCTGCTACTTTGATAAAATCCCTTCGGTTTCGTTTCATGATAGGTAGGTCTTTTGATGATGATCAAGTTAAGACTTTTAACCCGAATCCAAAAGTATTAGTATGCGACCATTTATTAAAATGTCGTTACTTTTGCATTAGGGTGGTGAACAAGACAATCCTCTGTTCAGCAAACGAGCATTTTCTTTCTCTGAACCCCTTTTCGTTTAGCGGGCACCTTATCCAAACATGATTATTGTCAAAATGGTGGGTGACTTTCGTCATCAGGTTTTTGGCTACTCTGAGCGTAATTCGATCTGTACTAAGAGATCAAACTTATGGTATCTCATATCCATGATAAAAGTTTTAAAAGCGCGTTTATGATTTTATTGAAATGGTTATATAATAGGAGGCAATAATATAAATAGTTAAATGGCTCTATCTAATTCTCTTCGCCAATTTTTCGATGAAACAGGAGACCTCAGCAGATTTATAGTCCGATTTTTTCGGGAAGGTTTTAAACCGCGATATGAATTCAATGAATTGATAAGACAAGCCTTTTTTATTGGATACAAATCTTTGCCTTTGGTTGGCATAACAGCATTTATTATGGGTCTTGTTCTTACTATTCAATCACGTCCAACGTTGGTTGAGTTTGGTGCCGAATCCTGGCTACCCGCCATGGTATCTGTTTCATTAGTAAGAGAGATATCGCCAATGATCACAGCATTAATCGCCTCGGGTAAGATTGGTTCGAGTATTGGTGCCGAGCTTGGATCCATGAAAGTGACTGAGCAAATTGATGCGATGGAGGTCTCTGGCACTAATCCATTCAAATTTTTAGTGGTTACTCGTGTTCTAGCCGCTACGCTAATGTTGCCTATCCTTTCGCTTTGGGCTAATGCCATTGCGTTGTACGGAACATTCTTAGGTGTAAATATTAAAGGGGCAGTGAGCTGGAGTTTGTATTGGACACAGGTATTTGATGCACTTTCTTATAGTGATTTTCTTCCAGCCTTAATTAAAACTTTCTTTTTTGGATTTACCATCGGGATAATTGGATGCTATAAAGGTTATCATTCAAAAAAAGGCACGGAAGGTGTTGGTGATTCAGCCAACTCAGCTGTAGTAGTTTCCTCACTACTCATTTTTGTTCTGGATTTGATAGCCGTGCAAATCACTGATCTTTTAGGCCTTACATAAAACTAATGACGGATCAATCAAAAGAAATGGTATTACAAGTAAATGATTTGTGCAAATCATTTGGAAGCAACAAGGTGTTGAATCATTTTAACCTTGATTTAAGTAAAGGCGAAAACCTTGTTGTGCTAGGAAAATCCGGATCGGGAAAATCGGTGTTGATTAAATGCATAATTGGATTGATGATACCTGATGGAGGTACGATAACAATATTTGGTCAGGATGTTCTTTCACTGAACCACGAGGAGCTTGATTACTTGCGTATGAAAATCGGTTTCCTATTTCAAAGTAATGCGTTATATGATTCTATGACGGTGCGCGAAAATCTTGAGTTTCCGCTTCGAAGACATTCAATTAAGAAAGATTTGAGGCCCGCCAAGACAAATGAACTTGTGCTGGAAGCATTACGAAATGTAGGGTTAGAACACACCGTAGACATGATG
>JAYVBN010000624.1:0-2459 GCA_043750455.1 Bacteroidia bacterium
TAAAATGCATTCATTGGCTCAAGTTCAGCGGCTCTTCCACTTTCCCCAATGGCTTCGACAAACTCTCCTTGCGTACTTAAGAGCCAACTGTAAAGCCAATGGCTTAAACCTTTTTTATCGTCAAGTTGAATTGCCTTTACCAATTCATTTCTTGATTTGCTCCAATCCCAAGCATACCAAAGGTCATAAAATCCATTCCAGCTGTGGGCATCAGCCAAGGTGCTATCCTTTGCTAAAGCCGTCTGAACTGCTATTTTCACCTGGGGCATAGCAATATTTGGCGCTAGGGACATGTCAGTTTTGGCTGCATAGTACCAGGCAACACCCAGGTAAGGCAAGGCAAAATCCGTATCGAGTGCAATGGCTTGGTTCATCATTTTCAATCCAATTTCCATTGATTCAGGTGTGAATTTTAGAATCTTATAGATCCCCTTCAAGTAAAGATTGTAGGCTTCAATGTTTTTAGTTGGTATTTCGCTTAAGGTGTTTATAGCTGCAGCACTTAGTTTTGCACTCAGCCCTTTTGCTACCCCCTGTGCAATTTCAGATTGGATGACAAACACATCTTTGAATTCTCGTTCGTAGCTCTCCGACCATAGATGAGTATCGGTTGTCGCATCAATTAATTGCACTGTTATCTTTATCCGGTTGCCAGACTTTTGCACGCTCCCCTCAAGAATATTGGCCACACCCAACTGGCTTGCAATTTCCTTTGCAGTTAATTTGGCTCCTTTGAACTTCATAGAGGAGGTGCGAGATGTTACTTTCAAGTCTCCAATTTTGAACAGACGATTCAACACCTCATCCGTCATACCATCACTGAAGTACTCCTGTTCAGGGTCGTTGCTCATGTTGACGAATGGGAGTACGGCAATGGATTTGTCAAGAGTTGGTTGTTGGTTATTCGTTGTTCGTTGTTGGTAGAGGAAATAGCTGATCGCGATTAAGCAAAGTAAAACCAGTGATGCTATTAGCGTTTTTCTATTTTGTATGGGTTTCGTTGTTGGTTGTTCGTTGATGGTTGTTCGTGGTGTTTGAGTTGTTGGGTTCTTGAGCGCTGTAATTATTTCCTTGATCGCATTCGCAACCTTATTAACCTGATTTCTATAATCGGTTCTATTTTGATTATCCGTTTTGCTGTCGGTAGATTTTAATGGACGATTAACACCTGCTTCTTTGTAGATAAACTCAATCGCCCTCAATACACCGCCCAACTCACTTTCAAGAAGGGCTTTGTCTTCTACATCCAGATCATGAATTTTGATTGGGAGGATTCGGCTTGCCACATTTCCATTGCTCAACTTAATATCTCTTCCAAACTGATCTTCCTTCGCTAATTTATTAAACGCCACAAACTCATGTTGCCAGGCAAAGGATTTGGTATCGCAATAGGTTTGAGAAATGATGGGAATGAAAATAAGACACTTCAATTTCCCTTCGAGGCTCTTGTCTACGTTGTGAGTTTCGAGTAAGCCATCGTGAGGGTTGGTGTCAAAGTAAATGGAAATATCTTCCTTGAAAGTAGCTTCGAGTTCAGCCTTCAGGGCACTGACAAACTGAGTCACCCAGTGATCGCCTTTGTTGTCCTTGTGACGATAACTAATAAAGATGTCGTATTCGAAGTCGGGAATTATTGAGGGCATTATTCAAAGATAACTTTTTTCTTCAAACGGGTTCAGCTACGAAGCCTTGCATTTGCATGAATTTGCTAATTTGCATTCGTGCCAAATCTCTATATCATCGCAGGTTGCAACGGAGCAGGAAAGACGACTATCCCTTAATTTAATTCAAGCAAATGAGTACATCTGAATCAGATCAACTAGTAGATAAAATAACAGAAGGCGTTAAGCTATCCATTCAAAGACTAATCGAACGCACGAAAAAAGAAGATGGTGAGTTGGTTGTTTCCAGAGATGGAAAGATTGTGAGAATAAAAGCCCGCGATTTAAAAGTCAATTAGCTATAAACTAGATTATCGTTGTGACGATAGGAGATGACGATGTCGTATTCGAAGTTAGAAAGGAGGGAATGTATAAAATTGAACCCAACGTTTTTTTTGGATGTTTGGCAATGCCGACCAGTCGGTTCACACGGGCAACTTCATCTTCCTCAAAAAGGCAGTGTGCCGTGGATCACCTTCCAGGTTTTTAAATAAAGGATTACCTTTTATCTCTACAAGCCAGCTGTCTTTTCTTTCAAAAGCTTTTTCCAGCCACTCAAAGGCCTTATCCTTTTCTCCACGAAAGGCATAAATTTCGGCAATAAGATAGGCCCTGTCATTTTGATAATTGACGATATAATTTTTCAACTCTTCATCGGCTTCTTTCTTGCGCCCCAGCGCATGGTAGGCCAAGGCCAAACCAAATCGCTTAAGAACCTCCATGTTTTCCTGCTGCATCTCGGCAAGGGCCATTTCTGGTTTACCCTGCAACAGGTAAACTATGCCCAAGTTCATGTGT
>JAYVBN010000625.1:0-4679 GCA_043750455.1 Bacteroidia bacterium
AGGCCTTTAGTAGGATCCTTAATACTGGAAATATCAAATGACATATTTCTTTTCTTAAGAACTGGCCCTAAAAAAAAATAGTCTGAAAAACGCTCAACGTACTTATTTCTAACCGAATCTTGTTGACCAAAACCTTGTTGGTAAAAAAAACAAAATAAAGGAATGAGTACTGCTAAACTTTTCAAAAACATACTTCCATTTCCTTAAGTTACAAGTTCTTTAGCAGATCATAAAATATACTCGCTCAGATCACGGTTCTTGGCAAGTGTGCTAAGCTTCTCATTCACCATAGTTTTTGTAATGTGAATCTTGGTGCTAGCCTGAATTTTATCGGGCACATCAAAAAGAAATTCATTCAATAATTTACTCATCACGGTATGAAGTCTGCGCGCACCAATATTCTCAAGATCGGCATTAATGGCAAAAGCAGTTTGGGCAATTTCATCAATAGCATCATCAGCAAAAGAGATTTCAACACCTTCCGCTTCAAATAGAGCACAGTATTGTTTTGTCAGGGCGTTTTTAGGTTCTTTCAGTATCCTGATGAAATCATCTTTCGTAAGATTAGTAAGCTCCACACGAATAGGAAATCGTCCTTGCAATTCAGGTATAAGATCTGATGGTTTGGAAACATGAAACGCACCTGCCGCTATGAACAACACGTGATCGGTCTTTATAACACCATATTTTGTATTAACCGTAGTGCCCTCCACAATAGGAAGTAAATCGCGCTGAACACCTTCCCTGCTTACATCGGGGCCGCCACCTTTGGCATTACTGGATGCTATCTTATCAATCTCATCGATGAAAATCATCCCTGCATCTTCTGCTCTTCGTATAGCTTCTTCTTTCACTTCGTCCATGTCGATCATCTTGGCAGCTTCTTCCTCCAACAAAAGTCTACGCGCCTCGGCCACAGTCACTTTTCTTTTCTTTGCCTTTTTTGGCATCATGCCACTTAGCATTTCCTGAAGGTTTATCATAGAAGCTTCATCAATCATTCCGGCCCCTACCATTCCTACTCCAGGACCGCCTCCACCTTGTTTGATGTTGATGTCAATCTTACGATCTTCCAGTTCTCCATTTCTAATCTTATCCCTGAAAAGATTTCGGGTGCGTTCGTTTAACTCCACATCGGTTGTGGGTGTCTCCGTACTTTCCATTTCAGTTCCAAACACTGCAGGCTTAGTAGAAGTTTGTCGCATGGGTGGGATGAGTGCATCCAGAATAATATCTTCAACTATAACAGCTGCCTTCTCTTTTACTTCTTCCTTCTTACGAGCCTTCACCATGTTCACAGACTGTTCCACCAAGTCACGAACCATACTTTCTACATCGCGACCTACATAACCCACTTCTGTAAATTTCGAGGCTTCAACTTTTACAAATGGGGCATCGGCTATTTTAGCCAATCGTCTTGCGATCTCAGTTTTGCCCACACCTGTGGCACCAATCATAAGAATATTGTTTGGGATGATTTCATCTTTCATCTCCGTTTTAATGTTCATCCTCCTCCAGCGGTTGCGCAAGGCAATAGCCACATTGCGTTTTGCATCATGCTGCCCCACAATATACTTGTCGAGCTCTGTTACAATTTGCTGAGGTGTTAAATATTTTGAATCCATTCTTTCAATTTTTACTTATTAAACTTTTGATGTTCGCGTCACTTGCCTGTTACTATTTTTCCAATGTTAGCAAAGAGCGAAACCTGATAACTGTCACATGATTATTATCCATACTAAACTTAGCAGGGTAAAACAAGTAGCCGAACCCCAAACATATGCTGTATCGACAGACAAGGCAGAATTGGACAAAAAAATTGCAATTACTTCTCGATGACACATTCACTCCACCAAGTGCTGATGGTGTTGCGTTGTCGGAAAGGTTAAGAAATTCAAAAGACTTTGTTTGAGCGAATAGCAAAGTTGATACGCATATGAGAGTTGCACTAAAGATAATTGCTTTTAACTTAAACCGCTCAAACCTCGTTGTCCATTCCGCAACAGAAAGTAGAGTTTTTCTTGAGAGGTTTAGGAATCTCATTCGTTAAGCTGCCTTCACCTCTCCCACTTCAAACTTCAGGGGTTTCTTTACTTTATCCTTCAGCAATGCAATCTTAAGCACGTCATCTACAGTATCAACATAATGAAACAAAAGTCCTTTGATGTAATGTTTTTCAATTTCAGAAATGTCGCGTTTGTTCTTGGCGCTGAGAACAATTTCTTTTATACCACTGCGCTTAGCGGCCAATATCTTTTCTTTAATTCCACCAACAGGCAAAACCTTTCCACGCAAGGTGATCTCTCCTGTCATGGCAAGGTTTTCTTTAATTTTTCGCTGAGTGAAAATAGATGCTAATGAAGTAAGCATGGTGATACCAGCGGAAGGCCCGTCTTTAGGAACCGCCCCTGCCGGCACATGAACATGTAGATCGTATTGTTGAAAAACCCTGTGATCAATATCCAACGAGGCTGCATTTGATTTCAAATACGAAAGTGCTGCTACTGCAGATTCCTTCATCACATCACCCAATTGACCAGATAGCGTTAACACACCCTTTCCCTTACTTACACTTGACTCAACAAAAAGAATATCCCCGCCAACCTGAGTCCACGCAAGGCCAGTGACAACTCCTGCAATTTCATTTCCCTGGTAAAGTTCTTCATCAAATATTTCAAGGCCTAAAATTTTTACTGCTAACGCTGGCGTAATTTCACTTTCAAATTTCTCCTCCATCGCCACAGACTTAGCTATATTTCTGATCACTGTGCCAATCTTTCGCTCCAGATTACGAACCCCAGACTCGCGCGTATAGCTTTCAATTATTTTGAGTAAGGCGTCTTTTGTAAATGAAACATCTTTGGGAATTAGCCCGTGCTCCTTAAGCTGCTTTGGCACCAGATGCTTAATGGCGATCTGCTGTTTCTCTTCAACCGTGTATCCAGTCAGCTCAATGATCTCCATGCGATCGCGCAATGCTGGATGAATAGAATCAAGTGAGTTGGCTGTGGCTATGAAAAGTACTTTGGAAAGATCGTAATCTACTTCTAAGTAATTATCTCCAAATGCATTGTTTTGTTCAGGATCAAGAACTTCCAACAATGCTGACGATGGGTCGCCTCTAAAGTCAGAACGCACTTTATCAATCTCATCCAGGATAAAAACAGGATTAGAAGACTTTGCTTTTTTTATGTTCAACAAAATCTTTCCAGGCATTGCCCCCACATAGGTCTTGCGATGTCCGCGAATCTCAGCTTCATCGTGCAAACCACCCAACGACATTCGGATATAATTTCGCTGTAGCGACTTAGCAATTGATTTTCCAAGCGAAGTTTTTCCAACTCCAGGAGGGCCATACAAACATAAGATCGGCCCCTTCATATCTTTCTTCAATTTGAGAACAGCCAAATACTCGAGGATGCGAGTCTTCACCTTCTCCAAACCAAAATGATCTTTATCTAAAATCTTTTTAGCACGCTTCAGATCAAAATCATCGGTCGTGAATTCTTCCCAGGGGAGATCTAACATGAATTCAACATAATTCATCGATACCGGAAATTCCGCGGCTTGCGGATTGATCCGTTGTAACTTATCCAGCTCTTTGTTAAAGTGTGCGAGTGCAATAGGAGTCCATTTCTTTTCGGCTCCACGCTTACGAAGTTTTTCAATTTCCTTGTCGGGTCCATCAAAGCCCAACTCATCTTGCAGCACCCGTATTTGCTGGCGCAAGAAATAATCGCGTTGTTGTTGATCAATGTCTGTATGAACTTTCTTTTGTATCTCATGCTTGATCTCCAACATTTGAATTTCTTTGAGCATGTATTGCAGCAACAAAGTGCCACGATCGTTGATGTTGTTTGTCTCTAATATTTTTTGCTTGTCCGAAACCTCCACATTTAAATTTGAGGACAAGAAGTGAATTAGGAATGAAGTGCTCTGAATATTATCAAGCGCAATATGGGCTTCCTGCGGAATCTCGGGATTCAACTTTAATATTTTGAAAGCAGAATCTTTAAGGGATTGCACTAAAGCAGTTACTTCTTTGCTCTTTAGATCGAGTTGTATTTCTGGCTTCAATTCTATCTTAGCCGTAAGAAAAGGCTCATCAGAAATATATTCTTTTATCTCAAAACGATTTTTTCCCTGAATAATAATGGTTGTATTACCATCGGGCAACACCAACATTTTTATAATCCGGGCTATTGTTCCTGAACGATACAGGTCATCTGTTGCTGGTTCCTCTGCCTGCTTATTCTTTTGAGCAATTACGCCTATAATGCGGTTTCCCTGATATGCATTTTTAATCAGCTTGATAGATTTTTGCCGGGTTACTGTAATGGGTATTACTACCCCTGGAAACAAAACCGTATTTTTTATAGCGAGGATTGAAAGTTCGGCAGGAAGATCCTCAGGCTTAAGATCAGACTCTTGCTCAGGATTGATTAACTGGATAAACTCTTCCGAATCTTCCTGAGCTAGTTGGGATATTGCTAATGTTTTATACATGATTAAAATGCCAATTTGACACAAAAAAGTTGTCTCTACAATAATATTATTGAGAACTCTTTACATGTCAATCAAGATGCCAAGCGTTGTAAATGAGGCAAATTTGTTCCAACTTTCGTTTGATACCATCAACTATTGATTACCATCCAAGAGTGAAAACCCGTCATTTGATC
>JAYVBN010000626.1:0-2474 GCA_043750455.1 Bacteroidia bacterium
CTAAAATATCGTTGGACATACAATCAGGTCGCGAAAAGAACGAGCCGAAAAGATTTGCCATCGTTGGTCTTTGGGGTAACTATATTTTAGGCTGCACACCTGGAACTGTTATCTGGCTACGGATAACTTGTGTGGCGAGTTCTTCCATTTCCTTTTCACGGTATGGCAATTCTGGTGGAATGGGTTGACCAAAAATTTTCTTGCTGCATAGCGAATGAAAGTCGGCTGCAGCATGTGGCTCAAGTGGCTGATAACAAAACAGGCAACGTTTCATGTGGTTGCTTCTTCAATAGGGTGAACACTTACTGCCCCAATGCAATCTTTGCAACACGCCATCAACAAACCCATCCTGTCGCGCGGATTTAGTTTCCAATTTTTAACAGCGAAGCCCAAGAGCCAACCTTCAGGAATTAATCCATCGAAAAAAGGAAACAAAACTGTGTCTGTAAATTCAGTCTCCTGTAATGGAAGTGTCAGGCTTACTGACTCAGGGTTTTCCGATTGAAGGTAAACCGGATCATATATGAAATGATAACCTTCTTCATCTTCTGTGAGCCAACCCGCAAGGCGATCGTACATTTTTATTTCAGCCTTTTTCATTCTTCTTTTTATTTGCAGTTACATTAGGCCTGTGTCCTATGATTTTTAGCTCGCCAGTTTCTGGAGTTATTGTAATCTCCCGGTTTATTTGCATCGGCCCGAGTTCAACACCAAAGAGCCTAAGAACCTGATTCACTTTATCGATCCGCAACGTTTCTTTACCCTGCTCCAGATCGCGAATGAAGCGAAGTCCAACGCCAGCTTTTTTAGCCAATTCGGGCTGAGTAAGCTTTCCTAAACTCCTCTTATTCTTAATAAATTCGCTTATTGTCATTTTACTATACCCTTTCGGGTATAAATGTATAAATATATTTTATTTTTATACCCTTACGGGTATAAATTATAATTTTTGGGAGGTGTATATACCCTTTCGGGTATAAAAATTAGATTTTTGGCCATTTCTATACTGAATCGGTATAATTATTAATAAAGAAAAAAGGAAGAGGTTATGACTGAATAATTTCAATGCCCTGCTGATCAGGTTGCTTTGAGAAAGGAGGAAGGGCAGTCAATTGTCCTTTCGAATTTTGGTTAAAAAATTTCGGTTATTCGCAGCACAAGTAAATTCATAAATCTAACATACACTGTTTATGCCCTTCATCAACTTAGCCCAACAAAAGCCTAAAGAAATATGGCCGCAGGTTTTTGCAACGTTTGGCCACTCTGAGAAAATTACAATGGCTCGCATCACCCTTGAAAAAGGTGCTTTGGTAGCCGAGCATAAACATATTCACGAACAGTGGAGTATAGTGCTGGAAGGCCAGCTGGAGTTTACAGTAAGTGGTGAGACCCAATTGGTAACAGCTGGCATGGTAGTGCATATTCCTTCCAACGAATTTCATTCAGTGAAAGCCATCACGGCTTGTCTGGCAATGGATGTCTTTACCCCGTCACGGGAAGATTTTAAATAAGGGAAAATACCATCGCATATTTTGCGTTCAGTCTGTATGAATCTTGTGGTTAGGTCCATTTTCTCGGTGTCAATCTTGGTAATGGCGATCCTATGTCCGGCCGATCTGATCGCGCAGAGCAGTCCAGCTTCAGCTCTCAATAGAATCCAAAAGGCAAATTGGATAAAGGCCGAACAGCAACTAAAAAAGACGCTGAAAAAAGATACGCTGAATCCGGAAGCGCGCTATGTCTATTCGCTTTTATTTTTTACGGATACTTACCCAAGATATAATCTTGATTCTGCGTACAAGCATGCACTGGCATCACTATCAGACTTTCAAAAATCGACCATCCGCCAAAAGGAAAAGATGAAACGCTTTCCATTAGATAGTGCTATTTTGGTAAACCTTCGAAAGAAAATTGATAGCGTTGCCTTCGAGCGAGCCAAGAAAATCAACACAGTAAACAGCTATCAGTTTTTTTCTGACCAATTTACATTTGCCTCTCAGCAGAGTGCTGCGATTGAACTTCGCGATGAGGTCGCCTTTCTTGATGCCTTGAAAATAAATACCTATAAGACATTTAAGGATTATGTAATTCAGTATCCATCCTCTCATCGTAAGGTAGAGGCTGAGCAACGATATGAGAAACTTCTGTTTGATGATAGAACAAGAGATGGTAAGCTAAAGAGTTATCGGAATTTTTTGACCGATTATCCATTGACTACCTATCGGGGGGACGCAGAGGAATTTATTTTTGAGATTTCAACTGCGAGTGGAAAGCCTGACGACTTTGCACAATTCATTAGCTCGTATCCAGCCTCGTACTCTCGCAAAAAATCAGAAGACATCTTGTATCATCTTCAACGAAGTGATGAACACCCGACAGAACATTTAAGTCTGACCGATTCACTTAAGCGGATAAGTGTGCTTGAAAAAGGATATTGGGTGCCCGTGATGAAAAACGAAAAATTTGGTTTTATG
>JAYVBN010000627.1:0-2309 GCA_043750455.1 Bacteroidia bacterium
CTTATAAAAATAGATGAAGTAGCGGAAAGAATTTTAACGTTGGGACATACCCCAAACCATAACCACACTGACTATAGAGTGATTTCTAAAATATCTGAAAGTAGTCAGATTAGTAATGGTGTTAAAGCGATAGAGGATATTCTCGCTTCCTTCAGGATCATAATTATTCTTCAGCGCGAATTACTTTTATTGTCAAGCGATGCCGCAGACGAAGGCACAAACGCACTGATGAGTGACTATATCAGAGCACAAGAAAAATTAGTTTGGATGTACTCTTCGTCCTTAAATAGGTAAATAAAATTTGATCAAGACTTTGCCTGACACTGGTTTTCGCTGAGCCGGTAACTTATTGATGGCTGTGCGTATAGCGGTTTATATTCTCTTGGTTGCAGTAATATTTTTTGGACGAAAATGAACCTGCCACCCACTGCCAACTGCAGGTATTGCTGGCCAGGTCGCTATCTAACAAATGATAATACAGCCATTGTGCCGGCACAGACCAATGAGCTTTGCCAATATTGCAGGTGATACTCGCAACATACATGCGCACATGGTTGTGCATGTAGCCAGTCTTGTAAAATTCGAGGATCAATTTATCGATAGTTGTAATTCCTGTCTTTGCCTTTGCAATCGCTTTAATCATTTGTTGATGCATCACATCTGATTGAGATTGTTTCAGATCTCCAAAGAGCGTTTCTCCTTTCGCTTGCCACACACGCTGAAAATATTCGCGCCATGCCAATTCGTGTAAGAACTTTTCTATCGATGCCTTGGGATACCCTTTCTCCAATACCGAGTCTTGTACTTGCTTTACGCTAATAACCCCGCGCGAAATGTAAGGTGACAAATACGTAACGGCTCCATCCACAAAGTTCCGAGATTTGCCGTATTCCATAGGATTGATTTGATGAACTCGTTCCAGTATCGAATTGTAATTGGTAGGAAAGGCAATCGATTTTTCCTGGCGCGGAAACAGTTCATTCATCGTTTACTGACTTTATTTGCTGAGATAGCTTTTTGACGGGTAGATTTAAACTTACCTTTCTTCAAAAGACTTACTGCTTGATGTTTGGTAGCGCGCCCATTCGTTCGCTTACGCCACATTTTAAAACTGCTGTCTTTCATGTGTTTGCGCATCAGGGCAATTACGTCTTTCTCCAGGAGGCCAAACTGAAGTTCAATGGCCTCAAAAGGCGTACGATCTTCCCAGGCCATTTCTATAATGCGGTCAATATCTTGAAGGGAAAGAATTTCTTTTTTCATGGCTCTATATTAGGGAACCAATAGGCGTGGCGTCACCTCAGAGGTGTCAGACGCCTTTCGGTACTAGTTTTAACATAATTGCAATTATTTTGTTTAATTAAGTAGGGCAATTTACGTTCTACCCACCTATGCAATTAACTAATAAATTCCTGGACGAACAGCGACTAAAAGGCGATGCCGATGCAGATCGTTTGATAGCTGCCACTTTTGCTGATGGAAAACAAGCTATGCTATATGGGTTGCTTAAATTAGATGTAAAGGAAATCGAACAACAGTCAAACTCTACTATTAAAAAGTTCCTGATTTCCCGAAAGGCAAACCCAACCTGGTTTAACCAACGGAAATTGCAAAATGGTCAACGACTCTTTAAACAATACGCGTTAGAAATGATGGCCTTGCTCGGTGCCATGTCGTTACCCTATTGCTATGCAGCATCGCCCGGTAACAAAGCATTGTATTTATCAGATAAAATGCGAAACTCGCCAGGCAAGCGGCTCATGGATACCGCTTCATTTGTAATTGAAGTATTGACCCCGGGAAGTTTAGGTGATGAGAATGTGGGTCACATTCATATCAATAAAGTCAGACTCATTCATGCCTTGTCAAGATACTATCTCACGAAAGCGCCCTCTTGGAGTATGGATTGGGGGCAGCCCATCAATCAGGAAGATATGGCCGGCACCAATTTGGCTTTTTCGTATGTGATCTTATTGGGTATGCAACAGTCGGGTTATATTCTATCACAAAAAGAGAAAGAGGATTTTCTTTTTGCATGGCGTTATATTGGTCATCTGCTAAACATAAACGAAGACTTGCTACCCGCCTCGTTTGCTGAAGCAGGGCAGCTGGCGACTTCCATTAAAAACAGGAATTTTAAGAAAACAGAAGAAGGCATCATCCTTACTTCCGAACTATTGAGTTATTACAAAACAAGTGTTCCTCCATCGCAGGCAGAGCTTGTGCCTTCGCAAATACGTTATTACCTGGGCAATGAAGTAGCCGAAATGATTGGGCTCACGAGCGATCCCGTTCGAGATCGAATTGCA
>JAYVBN010000628.1:0-2912 GCA_043750455.1 Bacteroidia bacterium
AATGGGTGCTGGTTCAAATTGTATTAACAAGTACACGATCGGAACCGCAACACAAGGTCTTGCTAATTATTTAAAAAAATCGTTGCCCAACAAAGAAATCAAAGTTGCAATCGCTTATGATAGCCGAAACAACAGCAAGTACTTTGCACAAATCACAGCTGATGTTTTCTCTGCTAACGGAATAGTAGTTTACCTATTTCCCGAACTCAGGCCCACCCCACTCCTGTCCTTTGCTATTCGCTATCTCAAATGCCATTCAGGTGTTGTGATCACCGCTTCGCACAACCCAAAAGAATACAATGGTTACAAAGCGTATTGGTCAGATGGGGCGCAGATTGTTCCTCCTCATGATAAAAATGTAATTACCGAAGTCAACGCGATCACCAGCTTTGATCAAATAAAATTCTCGCCCAATAAAGCGTTAATCAAAACGATCGGGAAAGAAGTTGAAGATGCCTACTACAAAGAAGTCAATCAGGTAATACCCCGACAAGAAAGTATTGCCAGGCAAAAAAAAATACCACTGGTTTATTCCAGTCTGCACGGTGCCGGAATTACTATGGTTCCAGAATGTCTAAAGAGACTTGGTTTTACCAACCTACAAGTTGTCGAAGAGCAACGCGAGCCAAATGGCAATTTTCCAACCATCCAATCACCAAATCCAGAGGAACAATCTGCCATGTTATTGGCATTGAAAAAAGCAAAAGAAATCAATGCAGAATTAGTTATGGCTACCGATCCTGATACTGATCGCGTAGGCATTGGAATTAAAGATAATAAAGGCGAGTTCTTTCTTTTAAATGGCAACCAGGCTTTCAGTTTGATGATGTGGTTTATTATGAAGAACCTGCCTACCGGACAGGCAGGCCTGAAAGACACAAAGAGTTCTTACATCGCTAAGACAATTGTCACCTCCGAACTCGTGGATTCAATGGCAGCTCAATTTGGCGTTACCTGTTACAATACCTTAACGGGATTCAAATACATTGCCGAGTTGATGGGCGAGAGGGATGGCAAAGAAAAATTCATTGCGGCTGGCGAAGAGAGTTATGGCTATATGGTAGGTGATTTTGTGAGAGATAAAGATGCTGTCTCAGCATGCGCATTCTTTGCAGCCATGGCGGCTGTCGCCAAAGACGAAAAGCAAACTCTTTACGACTGGCTGCTACAGATGTATGTTGATCATGGATTCTATAAAGAAAGTCTTGTAAACCTGGTGCGCAAAGGAGCGGAAGGTGAGCAACAGATCAAAGATATGATGACTAAATTCAGGACTGATCCGCCTAAAACGATTGGTGGAGATTCGGTTACCAGAAGTTTGGATTATAAAACCAGTATTGAAAAAGATTTACTGACAGGCCTAACTAAACCTATTAAACTTCCCAAGTCCGATGTATTACAATTTTATACAGCCAATGGAAGTAAAATTTCCGTCCGTCCTTCCGGAACAGAACCGAAGATCAAATTCTACATCAGTGTAAATACCAGGTTGGATTCAAAAGAAAACTTCGATTTGGTTAATACACAACTTGACAAAAAGATTAAAGCACTTGAACAAGACATCCTAAAATGAACTCTTTCCTTAACTCCATTTCTAAAATTATACTTCGCGACTTAGACGTGCTTGAAAAAGAGATTGCTCTTTATCCAACTACTGAGTCCATCTGGATCGTAAAAGGTGAAATCAAAAACTCAGCTGGCAATCTTGCCTTGCACTTGTGTGGAAACCTTCAGCACTACATTGGTGCTGTGTTGGGCAAGACAGGCTATGAACGCGATCGTCCAAAAGAATTCAGCTTGAAAGATATCTCCGCAAAAGACCTCGTACTTGAAATTATCAAAACAAAGGAGGCCATTAAATTCACCTTCCCAAAAATTGATCTCGCTACATTAGAAAAAGAATATCCCGAAAAGGTTTTTACTGATCCTATGACCACGCAATACTTTTTGATCCATTTGTCTGCTCATCTAGGCTATCATTTAGGTCAGGTTAACTACCACAGGCGACTGGTTTAAGATTATTGATTCAACATCTAACGTCATGACATTTCGGTTCGTGAGGACACGAACCGAGGAATAGGATATTTTATTGCGAGTGCCATCGGCACGATTCATTTTATAAGTAAGTCTTTAACATGGTTCGAACCTACGGCTCTCAACTCTTGTCTTTCAGGTTTTAATCAACGGATTAAAATCCGTTGTTATAGTATCTGCCGAGCCTACGGCTCTGAAAATATCATCTAATCCTTAAGTTAATGACTATGGTAAGATACGAACCGAGGAATGGTCAGAATAATTCCAAGCAAAGCTTTTCCGAAGAATTCAAATGTTGGATAGCAAGGGCATTTGAGCGAATCAACTCCTCAACAAAATCAGTTGACGAATTTCCTGAACGTATCCATACTATTTTAGGAGGAGTTCCATGAAGTAAAGCCAAGTCGTAGAAATCAGAATCCTGCGTTACAATTGTGAAGCTGTTTTCTAAGGCAAATTTCCAAACAACAAAGTCCGCCTCGTTTGAAAGGCCTAGAATTTTGGCGTGACTGGAATCCGGAAAAATATCGGTTAATCTAATTACTAACTTATGGATAAATTCTGGTCAAATAACAGCCTCATTGAACAATGACAGTTGCTTTGGCCTCACGATCAGCCGCGAACATTAAGGCTGCTGTTATGTCATCATTTGTTAGTTCTGGGAAATCATCGAGTATACTTTCCCGGGTCATGCCCGATGCGAACCAGTTAAGGATATCATAAACAGTTATCCTCATGTTTCTGATACACGGTTTTCCGCCTCGTTTCCCAGCATCAAGAGTAATTAGTTTTTTATAATCTACCGCATGTCCCATGATCAAATTTACTGATTTTAGGTTTAATTTTGCACTTGGATGAAGAAAGTAGCATTTTATACG
>JAYVBN010000629.1:0-8023 GCA_043750455.1 Bacteroidia bacterium
GTCGAAAGCTTCGTAGGCAAAATAAAATTTCTCCCACTTTCCTCCCTTCTCAAAGTTATGTTTTACACCGTCTAATTGATTTCTTAAAAACTTCATAACTGGATTAACTATTTTGAATCAGTTCAATTCCACCTCTTAATATTTCCTGCACGTTGTGTTTTGAAACATCAACAAACTCGCACAATGCAAGATCTTCTTCAATCACCTCATATATTCCCAATGCCTCCATCTCATCTAAATCCTCAGCTAATATGGACTTTATTAAATGAGTGGGTAAAATATCTATGGGTGTAACTTTTTCAAACACACCAGTCTGAACAAAAGCACGCTCTTCTCCATTGGTATTGGTATTTAACTTAAATTCCTTGCTTGGAGTAAGGAATGAAAACAGGCCAAAAGCGCGTTGAAAACTTAGTTTGTTTGCACCTGGGGTGATCCAACCCAGGAATTCATGTTGATCGCCTTCTGGTAATACTGTAAGCTGCTGATCATAAAAACCGAGGTGTCCATCTTTCTCTATCCGGCTACCTGTTAAGGCATTGCCCGCGATAAATCGAACATGTTCATTGGTTAAATTCTTCTCAATAAATTTCTTGATTGAAGCACCTGTATAGGTTTTGTAATACTGAGGTTCTTTAACCTCAGAGCCAGTGACTGCAATTGTCCTTGACGTATCGTAAATTCCGTTGATGAATAGTTTCCCGATTTGAATAACTCCAAATGGATTCAACGTCCAAACGATATCTCCTTTATTAATAGGATCTATATGATGTATTTGAACACCCACACAACCTGCAGGGTGTGGCCCGCTGAATTTGTTTACCTCCACTCCTTTTACCTGAGAGAATACGGTTGAAATCTCACTGGTAGTATGAACGTTCAAATGAATGGTAGGTGAAAATTTTCTGAGGATATCAATCCCCACCTGAAAGGCCTGATCCTGTCCTCTGAAAAGTACACTATAATCAGGAGCCAAGGGATGAGTATCAAAGCCGGATATATGAATTGCTTTAGGAGTAACTCCCGGATCGGCAATCACACCAAATGGCCGTTGAACAATATTGGGCCAAACCCCAGACTTTAGTATCTGTTCTTTGATATCGCTTACCGACAAATTTCCAATTTCAGAGACAGAATATTTTCTGAAGGATTCATACTCTACTTTCTTATCGGCCAAAATTTTAATTTCCAGTAGTTTCCGCTTATCCCCGCGCTTGATTTCCACAATCTCGCCACTAACAGGGGCAGCATACACTACATTTTCATGTTTCTTATCGTGGAAAAGAGGTGACCCTGCCTTAACAATATCGCCTTCTTTAACAATTGATTTTGGCATATAAATGCCATGAAAATCTGTAGGCTTTATTACAAAAGTCTCGGCTTGATCTGTTTCGGTGACTTTGGATGCGGCTTTGCCCGCGAGATTGATATTAAAACCTTTCTTGAGTCTGATGAATTTGCCCATGCGCTTAGGTAACAAAGAAATGATTTAGCCAGCTTATCTGCCCAACTCCAAATACTTTCACATTCCGTAGGATTAGGTCAAGACGGGGCAAAATTAAGAATTTAATCTGTCCAGCAAAGAGAATAAGAAGGTAAGAATTTGATTGGTTTTCGGTTGATTTATCCGGCAGGCCTAAGCCCTCAATATTCGGTTTAAAGCAAGGCGTATCACCTCGTCAACCTGTTCATCAATTGTAATATGGGTGGTATCGATTGTTGAGGCATCAGGTGCCTTTATCAAAGGACTTTCCTTTCTAGTGCTGTCAATCTGATCCCGTTGGTTTAGATTGGCTACAATGGTATCAATATCCACCATGTCTTCTCGTTCGAGCAATTCTTTCTGCCTGCGAAAAGCTCGGGTAAGAATCTCCGCTGTCAGAAATAGTTTCAATTCTGCTGATGCAAATACAACTGTGCCAATATCGCGGCCATCCATAACTACCGCTTTCTCTTTTCCCATTTTCCGCTGCAGGGCAACCATAGCTGTCCGCACATCCTTTAAAGCACTCACCTGACTCACATTTTCGGATATTCGCATCTTTCGGATTTTCTTTTCCACACTTATCCCGTTCAGGAAAATCTCCGAGATGCCTTTTGAGCTGGTGATGAAAGAGATTTTTATTTCATCAAGGGCTCTTGTCACCTCTTTAGGATTAGTAAGGGCAATGTGATGATCCAAAAAATATAGCGTTGCCGCACGATACATAGCACCAGAATCGATATACCGATAGCCTAATATTTTAGCGACTTCCTTTGCCGTTGTGCTTTTGCCGCAGGCAGAATATCCATCAATGGCGATAATGATTTTTCTCATTAGCAATCTTTTAAGGGACAAGGAATTGGCTTGCCTGGCTTAAGTTTCTTGTGCTTAGATTGATTTGAAGACGCACAGGAGGAAAAAATAAGGACAACCAAAGCGAAGAGTAGAAACTTATATCTCATTACGATGCTCTTTTTAGTTTTTCGGCACGGGCATCTTCAATTCTTTGTCTTAATTCCTCCATAGTTCCCCTCTTTCGCAAATGAGCTGGAGTGTTTCTTACTATTTCAAAATAGTCTATCTTTTTTTTGGGGGGCTTCATTTTTAATGAAAGTCTATTCGAATCTCGATCCGACTTCAATAATTATTTTTTCTCTTTATTCTTTGACTTTTCCTCATTAATCCTAGCCCGTAAGGTTTCTACTGGATAGCTCGATTTTAAATCAGCGGGCATCCTTCGATACGTTTCAAAGTAATCGATTTTCTTACCGTTGGTTTTTGCACCAGTATTCTTTAATGTCGTTTTCATATGGTAAATCTACTTGAAGAATCTCTAAATCAAATTTAGGGTTTTTATGAACCCGATAAGCAATCTGGATAAACTTTCGTTCTTCACTAAAACCGATCAAATAGTCAAATTCACCAGTATAATCCGCAAAAGAGGTTTTGTTGATGAATACACTATGAACTTCATTTTGTGTGATGTTCAATTCCCTTAACTCAATTCGATCAATTCCCGCTAAATCTAAAATGAAATCTTCCATCTTGAATGTTAAAACTTAATCCTAAAACTTAACTGGCTTTCGCCAGACCCCTACAACTCTCCATTTTTCTATGGGAATAGTGATTAGATTAGTAAATTGTAAAAAAATAATTTTGTATGGAAGAAACAGATGGAAAAGCAGAGAAATTCTTTAAGGATTTCGGCAAGAAAGTGGATCAGTTCATTCTGGAAGCCAAAGATGCTGGAAGCCGCCTTGAAGTAGACCTTCAAAAAAAATATGATGAATTGAAAGTAACTGCCGAAAAATTAAAAAGTGAAGCCGAAAACAAAGAACGCTGGAAAGAAGTTGAGGCAAGCCTTAAAAAAGCAGGAGACGAATTAAGTAATGCGTTTAAAGCTGCCTTTAAAAAGAAAGAGGAGGGAAAATAGATACTTGATTCTAGATGCTGGCAATTTCTCCAGCATCCAGAATCAAGCATCCAGAATCAAATTTTTACGGTCTTCCACTTTCCTTGCCTGAAAATAATAATAGCAGCAACGGCCATCGCTGACTCCGCAATTGCAATTGCCCAGAACACCGCACTGGCTCCAAAATCAAGTTGTACAGCCAACACATAGGCAAGCGGAATCTGAAAAAGCCAATAGCCACACAAGTTTAGAATCGTTGGTGTTCGTGAATCCCCAGCTCCATTGAATGATTGCACGATCACCATACCGTATCCATAAAACACATAACCAAAGGCTACTATGCGAAGACATTGCGTTCCATAACGAATGACTTCCTCATTGCTGGAAAATATTTTCATGATGGGCTCAGAGACAAAAAAGAAAATAATAGATATCAATCCTAAAAAAACCATGTTTAGAAATCCAGCCGTCCAAACTGATTTCTCTGCGCGATCGGGTTGTTGAGCTCCAAGGTTCTGACCAACCAATGTTGCGGCAGCATTTGCCATACCCCACGATGGAAGAATAGTAAAGATGATAACCCGTATAGCAAATTGATAACCTGCAAACGCTGCACTCCCAAACGTAACGATAATTCGCGCCATGAAAAGCCAGCTTGCAGTTGAAATTAAAAATTGCCCAATATTTCCTGCTGATACTTTTAACAGGCGAGTGATAATACTCTTATCAATTTTAATATTCTCTTTGTGAATCTTTATGATTCCCTTTTCACCCGTGAGGTAGTAAAGTTGATACAGCACACCTGCACCTCGCCCGATATTAGTAGCAATCGCTGCACCCTCCACTCCCATTGATGGAATGGGACCCCATCCAAAAATGAGTATCGGATCAAGCACCATATTTATAATGTTGGCAATCCACAACGAATGCATGGCAATGGCCGCACTGCCTGCGCCACGAAAAATAGCGTTGATCAGAAATAACGACACGATAGTAAAATTACCGACCAACATCCATTGGGTATAGCCCGAGCCCACCGCTATAATACTTTCAGAGGCACCCATCAACCGGAGTATATCCTCGTAAAAGAAAATTCCAATAACGCTAATAATAACAGAGACTATCACGCCAATGTAAAGCGCATTGACCGCAGCAACAGCAGCACCCGGTTGATCTTTTTCACCAATTCTTCTTGCCACCATGGCCGTAGCCGCCATGCCCAAACCCATTGCCAAAGAATAAACAATTGCTAACACAGATTCCGTTAGACCTACTGCCGTAACGGCATCAGTGCTGTTCAACTTGCTGATAAAGAAAATATCGACCACCGCGAGTAGCGACTCCATGGCCATCTCCAAAATCATGGGAATAGACAACATGAAGATAGCCCGGTTGATGCTACCTTCTGTGAAGTTTTGTTGTTCGCCATTTATGGCTTGTTTGAAAAGGCGTAACGCAGCAACCGTTTTTGTAAAAACTTTCATGTGCGTAAGTTAAGTAATGATTAAAATAAAAGTGCTCCGGATGAAGCAATGAAGAGTTGGCCCGTAGCCAAACGAATTCAACAAGGCTTTTGAAAAGTGAAGTTGAATTTAATTGAAGAGAATCATAGGCGTAAAAAGATTGCTTGCGTAAACAAGCATACTGTAAAGATGGAAAAAGTTATGAAATAAAGTAAAGGAGGTGTCTGACAAATTGCATTTTTGATATTTATGTTTTGCGACATACGTCAAGGGGCAAGAATTTGACCAGACCCTCCAAGGTCTGTTTGTTTCAGTAAAAAGACCTTGGAGGCTTTATAGTTGCAATTTGTGATTGTGGCACTTGATACCGTGACAAAATCTGCAAATTGTCGTACACCCAGTAAAGGATCGTCTTCAAATAATTCAAAATCAGAATATTGGTGCTACATCGATTTAGTTTTAAGCAACCAAAGTTTTAAAAACACATCATCAATCGTAAAGTAATCTCCCTTTTCATCCGAGTCGGAATAAATAACTTCAATTTTCAGGAGTTTCTCGATAGCCTTCTTAACCGATACAGCATTATGAACCCCAGAGGTTTTCGACATTTCGGAACCCGTAACGATATAAAGTTTTTCCAATTTGGCTATCCCCCACAATACCCTGAATTGTATGACTGTTAAACCTCGCTTTATCGTGATAAAATAAGATTCGTTTTTTTCAATAAGAGAACCAATTACCCTGAATATTTCTTCATCCGTCATTTTTGTATCGTCTAACTCAAACAGGCGATTGCACACTTCCTGGATATAAGAAGTTTTTCCTTCCATCTGATCATAAATTAAAGAGGCAAGTGACGAAGTTGTAAAAGATTTCTTACCGAGTTTAAACTGCCTGATCATAAAGGAAGAATAAACATCTTTTTCAATCAACCCTAATTTTATAACATCTGCACTTCTATAAAAAGGTCGCTTATGTGAATTGAACATCTCCTTTAATATCCGTTGATGACTTCCTGAATAAATGAATCGGATTTTAGGATACTTTTGCGCGAGTCCTCTCAACCACCCCTCAGTGGTTGATTCCGGGTATTCTGTAATTCGCTGAAATTCATCAAACGCAATAACAATATTCTCTTCTTTGTTTAGGTAGGCAAACAACTCTTCAATTGTCTTCATCTCTAATGACGGCTTAACCCAATTCATTCCTGCGGAAAAAGAACCTGTATAGGGATCAAATTCAACAGCGACTTTCCAGGAAGAAAGAAAATCCTTCAGTGTCTTCTTTTTCGAGGAAGCATCCGCTAGTGCAGACGTTAAAACTTTTAATAAACCTGATACGGACGATGTATTGTTCAAATCAATGTACAAGCAATTCCACTTCTTAAGGTGCACAAAAACATGTTTGACAAGGGAAGTCTTTCCGAGCCGTCTTGGTGAAATCAAGAGCGTATTCCTACCATTTTTAATATTGGATAAAATTTCGGTAGTCTCCTTTTCGCGGTCACAGAAATAATCCGGGCCGATGTAATTAATAATTGGGAACGGGTTCATTGCGGATAAATTGATTTATACCAAAGGTATAATACCAAAGGTATAATACCAAAAAGTCACAGACTAGGGCATCTCTAAAAACCTTGCCTTTGACCACCTCATCCTCAATCCTTCTCCAAAAGGAGAAGGTCAAAAGGAGTTTTTAGAGATGCCCACTATGCTAAAAGATAAATTTAAGCTTTTGGAATACCCAGCATGGCCATGGCTCCCTGCTTGAATGCCCGGCCAAATGGAAGGATTTTCTTGTCTAATTCCACACCTTCCGCTGAAACCGAGGTGACAGCATTAGTGGAAACAATAAAAGAGCGGTGTATCCGCACAAAAAGATTTCCGGTCAACTTCTGTTCCAGCGTACTTATATTTTCGCGGGTAATAATGATTTTATCTTTTAAATGAACTTTCACATAACCATCAAGGCTTTCAATATATAGAACATCCTGCACAGGGATTTTATGGACCTTGCGGTCTGCTTTCAAGTGAAGAAAAGCTTCCTGGTTTTCAATGCCGATACTTGTAGCCGAAGAATTTGCCTTTCGGTCAAAGAACTTATTAACAGACTTTAATAAGCGCTCGAAAGAAATCGGCTTCAATAAATAATCGATCACATCCAATTCAAATGCTTCCGGGGCAAAATCACGAAAGGCTGTTGTGAGAATAATTGCAGGAGGATTTTTAAGCGTGTTAATAAATTGAAGGCCTGTGATCTCTGGCATCTGGATATCCAGAAAAATCAAATCAACCGTATGCGTTCGTAAAAAATTACTGGCTTCAATGGCATCGCCACATTCGCCTGCCAATTCAAGCCCTTCAATTTTTGCCGCATGAGAGGCTACCAGTTTTCGGGCAAGCGGCTCATCATCCACAATCAGGTACTTATACTTCATTTCTGCGTTATGAGAACTAAGTTAACTGAAAATTCACCTGGCGTATCTGTAGCCACCTCAAGAAAATGGTTGCCAGGATATAAATGATTGAGTTGACTCTTTAAATTCTCCAATCCAATTCCATTTCCCGATTCTTTATTACGCCAGCTATTACTAATGGCTATCTTAATCTTATCCGTGCTGCATTCCAACTTCATTCGTATCCATGATCTACCAGTAGACTTCATAACACCGTGTTTAAATGCATTTTCAATCAGGGTTATTAAAATCATAGGACCGATAATGTGATTTTCAGATTGACCCAAAACGGTAGAGTCTATTTCAATTCGATCTTCGTAGCGAAGCAGCTCCAACGCAATGTAATTCTCAACTTGCTTCAATTCCTTTTCAAGAGGAACAAATACAGTTTTGCTGGAGTGCATAACATAATCCAGCATTTCACTTAGCTGGAGAATTGCTTGTGGTGCCTTGTCCGATTTCTCCGTAGTGAGGTAATAGAGATTGTTCAGTGTGTTGAACAAGAAGTGAGGGTTAAGCTGGACTTTTAGAAATTTAAGCTCTGCTTCCACTTTATCGCGCATCAATGATTGATAGTCGTCTTTCGATTTGCGCCAGTGCAACATCATCTTAATGGCCACACCAAAAAAGACTACCATTAGCAGGGAAGTAAGCAAGAAAAAAATATCAATGGAGGCAGGGCTCATATCTTTGATTTTTATTTCGGCCAT
>JAYVBN010000630.1:0-2779 GCA_043750455.1 Bacteroidia bacterium
TGCTTTGTCTTATAACCTTCACCACTAAGAATGATTTCGCCATTCTTCGCACGTAATCTGTAATAGAATTCGCCATTAGCAAGGCTTTTAGAAATTTGAAATTTTGGATTTTCCATATCTGTCTTTCGTTTTTGAGTTTAACAATGATGTAAACTTCATAAGGAGGAGCGACATCTTATGTCATCGCATCCTTTTTTTTTGAGTGACGCATAACGTCACAACCCAACCGTAACTATGCACAGTCGAAACGAACTAAACTTTTGTTGACTATGAAAAATCTTGAAATTACCTGCCCTCAATGTGGTCATCAGTTTTCACCGGAAGCAGCAGTGGAAGGTCATCTCCGTGCTCATTTAGAGAAAGAGTATGCCATGAAGATGGAAGCAAATTCCAAAGCAGTGGAGGAACGCGTAAAAGCATCTGCACAAACTGAGTTTCAGAACAAAGTAAATGCTCTTGAAAAAGAGTCATTGCAAAAATCTCAGAAACTTCAGGAGTTGGAAATGGAGAAAGTTTCCATTGCCCAACGTGAAAAGGAGTTGAATGAGCGTGAAGAAAGAGCTGAGCTTGAATTAAAAAAGAAGCTTCTGGCTGGTGGAGAAAAAATTCGATTAGAAGCGGAGACTTCAGCAAGGGAAAAAGCGGAAGTTGAATTCATGGAGAAGGAAGCTTCGTTAAGGCGTCAACAGGAAGCTATGGAGTTGAGCATCAAAAAAACTTCGAATGAAAACGTGGAGAAGGTGCGTGAAGAAGGTTTTTTAAAATTAGCTGAACTCCAGAAAAAACTCGATGATCAATCTAAACTCGTTGAGGAAATGAGTCGCAAAAGTGGTCAGGGAAGTATGCAACTTCAGGGAGAGGTACAAGAATTAGCAATCGAAGAATATCTAAAAATCACTTTCCCTAAAGATGAAGTCGAGGAAATTTCGAAAGGCGTGAGAGGTGGTGATTGCTTGCACATTGTAATGGGCAATTTCGGAAATGAATGTGGACGCATATTATATGAAAGCAAGCGTACAAAATCGTTTAGCAAGGAGTGGATTAACAAGCTCAAAGAAGATATGCGGTTGAGGCAAGCCGCTATCGGTGTCATTGTTACTGATGCAATGCCTGGAGAAATGAGCCGCTTTGGTCAAATAGATGGAATCTGGATTTGTTCCATGGCTGATTTTAGAAGTGTCTCCCTACTGTTAAGATATAGCATCATTCGAATTGGTGAAGTGATAGCAGCGCAAGAAAACAAGGGTGACAAAATGCAGTTATTATATGATTACTTGACTGGAAATGAATTCCGCCAAAAGATTGAGGCTATCCGCGAAGCCTTCGATCAGATGAATACAGACCTTCAAAAAGAACGGTCGCAGGCGTTAGCCAATTTTTCAAAACGCGAAAAGCAGATTTTTAAAGTAATGGAAAACACCGTGGCTCTTTATGGTGATGTAAAAGGTATCGCAGGAGGCGCAATCCAAAGTATTCCTGCACTTGATTTTGATGATGAGAGTCCGGAATTGCTTAAAGAGGCCAGCTAAATGATTCATAATCGCTTACCTTATCATCCAATATTCTAATTTTAGAAATCCTCCTGAATAGCCACAATGAAAACAGACATACAAGAAGGTCAGATTGTTAAAAATCTTATTCCTACCGAGCCGGTAACCATTTCCAAAATTCAGGATCTCGGTTCAATGGTTGCCGTCACCTTTACGGGCATCAACTCCAATAAAGTAAGTAACAAGGTGATCTCCTTAAAGGAATTTGAAAACCTCGAAGTCTTAACTCAGCAAGGCAATTTCAATTTTAAAGGTGACCCTAATCGGTTTTGTCTATATGCCGAAGCAGAGCGGATTAATTCAGCATATCAGTTTGATCCCCTCTTCGCGGTTAACTGTAGCATTGTCGATCCACTGCCGCACCAGGTAGAGGCTGTCTATAAATTTCTATTGCCGCTCCCGAAGATCAGGTTCTTATTAGCCGATGATACCGGTGCCGGTAAAACAATTATGGCAGGTCTTCTAATTAAAGAATTGCTCATGCGTGAGATTATCGACCGGATACTAATTATCACTCCAGGTGGCCTCACAAAACAATGGCAGCAAGATGAAATGGCTGTAAAATTTAATTTGCCATTCACGCTGGTTAATCGCTCCATGTTCTCATCTGATCCCAATGTATTTCACACGGCAAAACGAATTGTCACCTCGATTGATTTTATCTCACGGGAAGATGTAATGAATGTGGCTTCCAATTCCCATTGGGATCTGATCATTATTGATGAGGCCCACAAACTGTCTGCCTATGACTACGGAGCAAAAACCTACAAGGCTAAACGCTATCTCGCAGCAGAAAGACTTTCGCAACAATGCGAGCACCTCCTCCTCTTAACAGCCACTCCGCACCGGGGAAGAAAAGATACATTCAAGAAACTCATGCAGCTTTTAGATGAAGACATCTTTGCTACCGATGATCTGGCTGCAGCACGTGTGCAAGAGTTAGAGCACTCAGGAGCAAATAAATTTTTCATTCGAAGGCTCAAGGAAGACATGAAGGATTGGAACAACCAGCCTCTTTACAAAAAGAGGTTTACCAAAACTACAGCGTATGAGTTGACGCAAGAAGAAAAAAACCTGTATGATGAAGTGACAGATTATTTAACAAAAAAGAAAGAAGAGGCATCCGAGACGAAGAATATTCACGTATCGTTAGCGCTCACTGTCATGCAGCGTAGGTTAACCAGTTCTATCTTTGCCATTAAGAATACACTCTTCAGACGATACAATTC
>JAYVBN010000631.1:0-4729 GCA_043750455.1 Bacteroidia bacterium
TTCTTTCAGGAATTCCGTGCAGAAAAAGCCATGCAGGCATTAAAGCAGATGTCAGTTACTCAAGCCAGGGTAATGCGTGATGGAATCATCACCTGGTTATCTGCTACAGCATTGGTGCCGGGTGATGTAGTATTATTAGAAGCTGGTAACGCTGTCCCTGCAGATTTACGCATTATTGAATCTAAAAATTTGAAAATTGAAGAAGCTGCATTAACCGGTGAATCTCATGCCGTAGATAAAATCATTCACCCGCTTGAAGCGGATAATTTGCCAATAGGAGACAGGAAAAATTTGGCATTCAAAGGGACGTTTGTTACGTATGGTCGGGGAACTGGCGTTGTCATTACCACAGGAATGCAAACTGAGTTAGGACGTATTGCTAAAATGTTACAGGAAGATGAAACCCTTACTCCATTGCAACAGCGCATGGCTTCATTCGGTAAAAAGCTTTCTGTACTGGTTTTATTTTTATGCATTGTTTTTTTTATTGCCGGATGGTTGCGCGGTGAGGGCATAACAAAAATGGTTCTAACCAGTATTTCATTGGCTGTTGCAGCTATACCCGAGGCACTACCTGCGGTGATTACAATTTCCCTTGCATTAGCTGCAAAAAGAATGATTCGGCTTAATAGTCTTATCAGAAAATTACCAGCAGTAGAAACCTTAGGTTCTGTTACCTATATCTGCACTGATAAAACAGGCACGCTTACCAAAAACAAAATGCATGTGGAACAAGTTTTTGTAAACGGACAACTGATTGAACGTAATGTATTGTCCTCATTTAAACAGCAGGAAAATGTTGTGTTATTGCTGCATGCGTTTGCCTTAAACAATGATGCTGTTGAAGATAATAATAAGAGTATAAAGGGTGATAGTACAGAAATTGCCCTAATGGAAGTCGCAAGAGAACATCAAGTAAAACCGGATACTTTGCCACGGCTGGCAGAAATTGCTTTTGATTCTGACCGCAAACTGATGACAACCTTCCATGCGCATGAAAGTAAAATCATTTCATTCACCAAAGGAGCACCGGATATTTTATTGCAACGATGTGTAAATGTTGATACACCTGTTCTGCAACAACAGGTAGATGATATGGCGGCCAAAGGTCACCGGGTACTCGGGTTTGCTTGTCGCTATTGGGATGCATTACCTGAAAGCCTGAATAGTGAGATGCACGAATCCGGTTTGCAGTTTTTAGGGTTAACTAGTATGATTGACCCGCCCAGAGACGAAGTGTTTGAGGCAGTGGCTCAATGCAAAACTGCAGGTATTGTACCCGTTATGATAACAGGTGACCACCCTCTTACGGCAAAGACAATTGCTCAACGTATTGGAATTTTAAGCAGCGAAAAAGATATTGTAATAACCGGTCAGCAATTGGCAGCATTAGATAATGACAGCTTTCTGGCTAAAGTAGAAAAGATAAAAGTTTATGCCCGTGTGTCGCCTGAACAAAAACTACAGATTGTAAAAATGCTGCAACAAAAAGGACATTATGTAGCGATGACAGGGGATGGCGTAAATGATGCCCCCTCTTTAAAGAGGGCAAACATTGGTATTGCAATGGGCATTACGGGTAGTGATGTTTCCAAAGAAGCGGCTCACATGATTTTGCTGGATGATAATTTTTCAACTATTGTAAAGGCGGTAAGAGAAGGAAGGAGAATTTATGATAACATTCTCAAGTTTATCAAATACCTGATGACAACCAATTCAAGTGAGTTGTTGACTTTACTGCTCGGCCCTATCATTGGTTTACCAATTGCGCTGTTGCCGATACACATTTTATGGATAAACTTAGTATCTGATGGTTTACCTGCTATTTCATTATCATTTGAAAAAGAAGAAAAAGATATTATGAACAGGTCTCCACGGCATCCGCAGGAAAGTGTTTTTGCCAATGGCAGGGCTATTCACATGATATGTGTGGGAATTCTAATGGCAGGTATCGCACTGTCACTGCAGGGATGGGCAATTAGAAATGGGCTTCATTGGCAAACCATTGTTTTTAATTTTTTATGTGTGAGCCAATTGGCGCATGTAATGGTCATTCGCAGAGAAAACCAATCTTTGTTTAGTGCTGGATTATTTTCCAATAAACCTCTTATTGGCGCGGTACTCATGGCGTTATTGCTACAAGTTGTTATAACCTATACTCCATTTTTTCAACCCATTTTTCACACTGAAGCTTTAACCCTGAATGAATTTATTTTAGTTGGAGCAGCTTCTTTGTTGGTGGTTTTTGCTGTTGAAATTGAAAAAATAATTTCGGGGAGTAGAAGAAATAAATCCCGACTCAAAAGCAAAAGCTCTTTTTAAAAGAGGCTATAAATAAAAAATGTAGAATTAGTCAGCATTAGCACTTTGGTAAATGGGATATTTAACCAGCCGGATTTTGGCAACAGTTTTTTATCAATTCCTTTTTTGTTTCTAAAAATGTAAGGGAAATTATAAACAGTGAGCATGGAGATTCCTTGTACTTCTTATCACACTCATCGAATACTGATAGTTTAGTCGCTCATGCTTCCAATGAGGATGCAGTAAAAGGCAAGAAGGCTGAAAAGGTAGCGGCTGTTTATATTCCAGTTTTTAGTCTCCCTTCTCAACAAATCTTTCATCCACCTTCGGATGATCTCATTCCAGACAATTCCCATTATCTTTTCTACGCCCTTCGCGCACCCCCTTCCCTTATTGCTTAGCATTAGCTTCTAATGCTCAATCGACTTTGCCTAACATGGTCAATCGATTATTACTTCATTTTCAACTTCTTTCTTTCAAACCATCAACTCCAATAAGTTATGAATGCGCTAAGCACCCAACGCAAAGCATTTAGCATACTAACCAATAAACATGTTATTCTTAAAATTTTAAAATCCATTATCTATGAAAACCAATACTAGTTTTTTGTTGATTGCCTTGGCAATCATTCTTCCTATAGGAAAAGTAGCTGCACAAACCGATACTGAACGAGTAAAGCAGACTCTTTCAAAATACAATGCTGCTTTAGAAAAACTCGATGTCTCGGGGACAGAAGTTTTATTTACTTCCGGCAGTCAGATTGTTGAATCCGGAAGCGTGGAGGGTACTTACAAAGAATACCAGGTCCACCATATCGGGCCGGAATTAAGTGAGTTCAAATCATTTGCGTTCAGTGGCTATAAAGCAGACATTACTGTTGATCTGCCCTATGCTTTCGCAACCCAGACATATAAGTATACCATCGTCCTGAAAAAAGATAACTCAACAATCGAACGCATAGGTGTAGCAACCAGTGTTCTTAAAAGGATAATGGTGTCTGGAGAATTATGCAAACACATACTTCATCCCACTAACCTTGAAATATCAGTCGTGAAATCAGAAGGAAAATATATACCAGCACTAAAGTATGATTGGCTGACGGGGTTCTATGACGCTGTCGTTAATCTCACTATGCCGGAGAAACAATTCAAGAAGGAATTAGTGAATCAAGCCTGGATTAAAAAAGATTTAAAAGTTTTTGGTTGTGGATCTTTGACTCTTTCAATAATGGCTGCTGAAATGGAACCTGGTGCTCACTATTACGCTCTTGATGTAGACGAAAAAATCCTTGCGATTGCAACAGAAAAACTCAAGAGTACAAATAAGAGAATTGATATTCAGCAGTATGATGGCACTAAATTACCCTATGAAGAAAATTCTTTCGACCGGGTGATATCCAGTCTTGTCTTTCATCACCTGACACCCGTGCAGAAAGAGAATTCTTCAAAAGAAATCTTTCGAATTTTAAGGCCGCAAGGTGAGTTACACATTGCAGATTGGGGGAAAGCAAAAAACCGATTGATGCGGACTGCTCTCTATGCTGTTCAATTGTTGGATGGCTTTGAAACAACCACTGACAATGTATTAGGCCAGCTTCCAATTTACCTTACGCAACCAGGATTTAGTCAAGTCAGCGAAACCAGGACTTACCGAACAATCTTTGGTACACTTTCGCTCTTCAAAGCTGTAAAGCCAGTCAATTAAACTAAATGAAAGTTATAACTGACTGCAACTGTTTTTAAAATGCAAGGAATAACAAACTCTATAACTAAATCCAGCCAAATGAAACCCGCAATTCTAACCCTTATCGCGCTGCTGATTTTTTCATCATGTCTTTTTGCCCATGGAGGCAAAAAGCATAAAAAAGATTCCACTAAGGCCCCGATGGATTCTACTATGAACATGGGTGAACAAAAGGAACATGTGACAGGCTACACAACCCACCACCACAATGAAGGTATGGTGGTAGATGAATCTAAAGTAACAGCTCAGCTGAAAGATTTCCCATCGCTGCATCCTCTCATCGTTCACTTTGCTATTGCACTGATTATTGTAGCCGCAGTACTTCAACTTCTAAATCTTTGATTACTAAAGAAAGAAATTTCCTGGATAATTGCAGGGATACTCTTAGTCGGTGTTTTGGCAGCGTGGTTGGCTTCTAAAAATTTCATCCGCACACGCACGGCCTCTCCGACCACACCAAACTGGTATTAGATCAGCACGACTATTGGGCCGACTGGACCATCAACTCGGGAATAATTCCTTACTTTTACAAATCGCGAACTTATTTGTCTTCAAGACAAAACGGTGGGCGATGGCGGTTGTTGCGGTTGTTTTAACAATGTCTGCCTATGCTGTTTTGCATGTAGGACATTACGGTGCACAGTTAGTTCATATTGAAGGAATCGGGCCTCAAGGCAAGTACCTG
>JAYVBN010000632.1:0-3157 GCA_043750455.1 Bacteroidia bacterium
CAAAACATTACTGAGTGTTTACTTGATGAGTGAGATAAAGGGCAACCTGCTAGTATTCGATACTGAACAATCACCTTATCATGTCTGGTTACTCAAAAAGCGAATAGACAAGTTAAAGGTTGATAAGGCCAAAGTAACAGTGCTTTTCCTGCGTGGATTATCGGTAGAAGAAAAGGTAGAATTCATTAGGAATGCAATCAATGATAATCCTGATGTATGTGCAGTGATGATTGATAACCTGAGAGACTTGCTTCAGAACATAAATGATCCAATTCAGTCCCAAGGAGTAATTGAATTGCTTGAGGCAATCACCTTTAAATTTAATATTTCAATACTCGGTGTAATTCACTTTAATCCAGGAACAAAGAAGGCCCGAGGGCACCTTGGTACTGAACTACAGAACAAATCCTTTATGATGATAGAGACAAGTAATAATCGAATAATCAACACAACTTCTATAAAATGCTTATGCTCACGCGATGAAAGTTTCACGCCATTCACTTTAAAGCACAACGAAACAACAGGAATGCCTGAAGTGATATTCCCAGACATCAGTAATGAGCAAAAGCAAAATGTGCTACGAGAAGGTCTTGGTGGTATGAGCTTGAGCCTTGGTATATTAGTTACATCAATAAGAAAGAAATTAGCCAATGGTTCAGAACTATGGCCTGAGAGAAAAGCTAAGGCTCTGATAAAGATTGGGATTGAAAAGAAATGGATTCAGCATAGCGGCAAACCAAATACTAAGTCTTCAAAATATTCATGGATTGGTTCAAAATGAAATTATAGCCAACTGGTACACTCGAACAAGTATGAAAACTAACTTGTCCAGGTTACTGGTATCAACTGGGACGCGGACGTGCATGTATATAGCACGTCCTAGTGTCCTGGTAAACTAATGTCCAGCAATAGAAACTTCGCAACATTCGAACTGCAGCAAATAAACAAGTCCCAAGAAGGGTCAAGTTACCCTGAGATATAAACCAATAGAATTTAATCAATATGCATTTCTACCCTCCTGGGATGATAGACCTAATACAAAGAATATTAACTTTAGGGTACGAAAGCCATATAGGCAAAGCCAATTGGTGGTAAGAATGACTACATCGCACAAAGTGCAATATATGTTGTAGTTAAAATAAATTTAAAGACTTGATTCCCAAGAGGCCCTGATAAACATGCATCAAGCAAAGCTTAAGGTATGTTATTTTGGCAAGATGGGATAACTCCCAGGATTCCAAATGAATGAAAATCAAAGCACAACGAGTTTCAAAAAACAAAATTTTCAATTAAAATCCGATTTAGGGAACTTCAATAAACAATGCAAACTCTAATCTTACTTCTAACATTTGTTTCAACGTCACTCTTTGCCCAGGAAGAAACCTATCAAATCAAACATGTTCGAATGGGTACCACTTACGCCATATCATCCGGGCAGGTAATCCTGAAATCTGATTCTATTCTTTCCATTTATCTTAATGGCACAGAAGAAAACACATTCATTCAAGATGTCATTTCAAAGAACAGGATTCCCTATCTTAATGAGTACTGGTATAAGTCAACAACAAAAGACTGTTACATCGCACTCTATAGAAATCCTAAATTATACAAAGTCGGGATTTATATTCCCAATAAGAAAGTTACCTACTGGATTGAAAATTAGTCGACATTAGAGAGGGACCATCATATAGAACTCTTAATACCTTTAAAAAACTACTATGAAATTACATTAGTAGCCTAAAAGTATAAGTCGTATAAGAACTTTGTGATTATTCTAATTATGACAATCACTACTAATGCATAGAAGCCGTATTCGAGGATATTTGCTATAAATTTCCGCACGAACACTAAGTTATCACATTTCAACATCACAAATTTGATAGCAAAAAAATTATTTTCTGAGAAGTACACGCGAAGGGTACACCCTCTAAACGCCCCCTGGGTTCCGCATTTCCAAAAAGGATTCAATTCAATGATGAAGTACAATTACTTAAAAGGTTTGTCAATGCCGTTGAAATATGGATAACTCCAACGTCAATTCAGCGTAGTGACTTAAACCGGAAACGGAGTTACCCACATTTCAACACCAACGATGGTGATGATGATGAGTGATTAAGGTTTGTGAGTAAGCTACGATTGCAGCACGCGCCCACCACACAAACCCATCGCGCAGGTAAAAATGGAGTGCACAGTTACTTGTCGCAAATGCAACGCCAGCACGAGTTGTCATAGTTGCCCCCATTACACATCCATACGCACAAGGCAACTCCAACAACTCGCCTAAAGGTTTCGCTGCGCTACATACTGTCATGGCATTTGCTATGGCTGCGTAACTGTGCACGGCAGCTCCTTTGAATTTCAACCTAGTTCCTTCAATCGTGCTCATCGTTCATGCATCTCATTCGCGCCAACCACACATTCCACCACAGCTCATTTCACTGCATTACACTCTTCGTCCTCTTTCAGTCACTAAGTTGAAATCCAACCGCTGCCCTTGTTTTGCTCGCCTGCCGTTCGCTTTGGGCTTCGGGGCTGTCATGATTGTTGTATCCCATTACACATCCAACGCTCAAACAAAAATAACGCCAGCCCCTCGCTCGAGCCTGGACAACTTCCACCACACTCTCCAGCACTGTTGTCTAGGCTCTCGTAATTCGCTCCGCCTTCGTTCCTCAGGCTCTTCGCTCATACCCTAAGCGACACTCGCGGCCTCATTCCGCGAGACGCTACATTCGTCCAGGCGGCTTCGCGAACTTGGGGAAGTATAAGCAGAGGGAATCCGAACCGATAACAGTCCATGTTCCCAAGAGGTAGACAAGTTAAGGCAGCCTCAATGCAGGATTTAAAATGAAAACTGTAGGAGAATGAACCCAGGTCCCAATGGATTATCCAAACCAAGTAAAATCATCCCTATAATACATTCCCTTCACCGCAACACCTAGGGAGTCCGTTTGTCAGGAACCTCTCAAATAGGAGGAGACAACATTTAATCTGCCTTTAATCAGAATATCGTTGATATAAAAAAAGGCAGCTACATTTATGTAACTGCCTGATTACTAAGAGCCCCCTGTCGGAATCGAACCAACGACCTACTGATTACAAGTCAGTTGCTCTACCAGCTGAGCTAAGGAGGCTTTTACTTCTCGAATACGCCTAC
>JAYVBN010000633.1:0-2002 GCA_043750455.1 Bacteroidia bacterium
GTTTCTAAAGCCGATGCCTGGCTATAGTACAGGTTAGCAACGGTTACTTTGTTTTCTTCTTGTGTCTCATTCATCAGTTTTTCTAATGAAACAATTTCATTTTCATTCAGCTTGATGATTTGATCTTTCATCCACAAAATAGAATCTTTCTCATTTAATCTTACCCATAAGGCCATGTTATCATTACGCGCCTCTGCAAGTTGCAATTGAAGCGCTACAATTTCTTCTGAACGCTTTGCTAAATCTGCTTTCAAACGTCTGATGGATGCCGCAGAAGCTTTTGAAGATTTCTTCGAAGACTTCTCTAAGGCAGCAAGTTTGGCTTCTGTTTGCTGCACATACGTGTTAATCTCCCGTAAGTGACCCACATAATCTGCGTACGAACTACCTTCAATCATTTTCAACTGCAATGCTTTTCGGCTTGCATCAATTGAATCGATGAGGATGCCCACCTCGTTCATATTGGCTTCTAACTGCTTACTGGCGAATAGTTGAGTATTTAATGAGTCCACTTTGCTCTGCAATGCCTCTTTCTCTTTGGTATCGCAACTAAAGAGCGCCACCATCATGGCTAATCCTACAATATACTTTTTCATAATTTTTTTGATTGGTGTTTGTATCAACAATGCCAAAAATGAGAACATCCAAAGGCCAACGTGTTACACACATCAAACTCAATCTTACACATATCACATAATTCAGGATTGAAAAAGGGTGATTGTCTCAGGGTGCCTGAATTAAGAACCTGTGATATGTGTAAGGCTCTTATTGCAGCGTGTAACACATCTCAGGCTAAACATGGTCACCTTCATGAAAATTGAGTAACCCTTCAACCTAAAGAAAAATCTTTTGGAGCGGTTCAATCTTTGAGTAGTTAAACACTCATGTTTATGAATAGCCACACGGATAAACCTTTTTATCAAAAATTAAGTTTCACGCTAATTTCATTAGCACTTATCTGCGTTGGCCTTTTCTTTGGTAAGGATATTATTTTACCGTTACTTTTTTCAATTCTCATGGCCAACATATTACTGCCATTGACGCATTACTTGGCAAAGCGGAGATTCAATAAGTCATTATCCATTTTGCTACCACTATTCTTATCCATCATTGTTGGTGTTGGCGTACTGTATTTTCTGTCAAGTCAAATCATGAACTTTATGAACGATGTTCCGGCATTAAAGGAGAGAGTAAACGAAGTTAGCCATTCCGTTCAAGTATGGTTTAGACAAACTACAGATATTACCATTAGAAAACAGAACCAATATCTACACGATACCATCAACGATTTTAAGGACAATACCCCGGGGTTGGTTGGTTCAACATTTGACTCGCTTGCCGGAATTCTAGTCTATGTTGTATTGATACCCTTGTACACGTTTCTTATTCTGTTTTACAAAAGAAATATTAAAGCTTTCTTAATCAATGTATTTAAAAATGGCTCGGAGCAAAAAGTCACGGAGGTGTTAACCGAATCAACAAAAGTTGCACAACAATACATTACGGGTTTATTAATTGAAACCACATTAGTATTCATATTAAACACAACCGGTTTTCTAATCCTAGGTATTAAATACGCTGTATTCCTTGCGCTCTTTGCAGCCCTTCTTAATTTAATTCCTTACGTGGGAATTTTGGTGGCCAATATTCTTTGCATGCTCATCACATTGGCAAGCTCAGACAATATCAGCAGCGTGATTTGGGTAGGTATAATTCTGGCTGTTGTTCAATTTTTGGATAACAATTTTGGAATGCCATTAATCGTAGGGAACAAAGTTAGGATAAATGCCTTGGTCACAATTGTCGGAGTCTTTATTGGTGGAGCCCTCTGTGGAATACCAGGAATGTTCTTGGCCATTCCTGGGTTGGCTGTACTAAAAGTCATTTTTGACAAAGTGCCAGAACTTCAGCCGTGGGGCACATTATTAGGAGATAATACTATACAAGATTTAGAAGTTACGTCACGAAAAATAAATGAGTCCAAGGCTAATCCATGATTGAC
>JAYVBN010000634.1:0-2051 GCA_043750455.1 Bacteroidia bacterium
TGATTTGAAGGGTGCCTATTCATTTGTAGAAATAGATAAAGCATTCACTCAAAAAGTAATGCAAGGCTTCGATGGCGTTGAAGTGCGTGGCAGAAAAGTTCGTCTTGAACTTACAGGCGCACCTCGTGAGAGAGATTCAAGAGATTCGGGCCCGTCAAATTCTGGAGAAAGAGGTGAACGGAAAGAGCGAGCCTGGGGCGGAAAGAAAAGCAGTGGCGGTGGAAGTGGTTACGGTGGCGGATCGCGTAGTGGTAGAAGCGCAGGAGGAAGTGGCGGTGGCCGAAGCAGAGATGGAGGCAGTAGAGAAAAAAGAAGATATTAAAAGATATCCTTACTTAATTGTCGGAGGCCATTTGAAAAAGTGGCCTCTTGTTATTTGTAGAGTCCTGATCAATTTCTTTCATCTGATCTTTATTTTTCTCTACAAACTGATTGAATTTCTTAGCAATAAAATCATAATCAGAACGATAAAAGGTTACGCGCTGGTCAGCAACTTTTATATAATCAATCAACGGCTGTAATTCCTTTTTCTCGACAAAAGAGGTATTTGTTTCTGCCAGACTTAATATTTCTGTAATAAGAGAATTTGATGCAAAATCATACTCTTCCACCACATGCTGGTTAGACATTGTTTTTTGATTGAACCTGATGAGTTCTACTTGTTCCAATCTTTGCTCCAAAGCTATCAACTGACTTTTATCAAATACATCTGCTATGGTCATGCTCTGAAGAAGCTCATGCATGGATCGCAATTTTTCGTTCTCGTCTTTCACCATTACGTTCCAGGTGATCAACAGACTGTCTTGCAAGTTCAGGTAGGTTTCAGTCAAAGAGTCGAGTTGAGTATAATTGTGAGTTTCGCGCACAGTTGTCTTGATGTTGCACGAAGCCAACGCTGTTAGACTGCAAATAAAGAGAACCTTACCCCAACTTTTGTCCATTATACTTCGATTGTGTACTGAATATGCAGTGCAAGTATAAAAGTTTGGATTCAAATGGATAGCCTGATGTAATATTTTAGATCGGTTTGAACTGTTCGAAAGCTTCACGGCAATCGTTGCAAAAATAGATTGACCGGCAAAGCGTAGGCCCGAATGGGTTTTTAAGCTCGGTGTGAGTGCCATCGCAACGCGGACAGGTTGCGTTTTCTAAAATTTCAAGATCGGTAAAAAGCTTGTTCGAAGGGGGAGGTGCAAGTCCAAATTCCTTTAAAGCTTTCTTTCCTTTTTCGGAAATAAGTTCTGAAGACCACGGTATGCGAAAAGAAATTTCCACCTGTGGATTTTTGATTCCATTGCTTTTAAGTTTCTCAAGTACTTCGCTCTTCATCATTTCCATGGCAGGGCAGCCAGCAAAAGTAGGTGTGAGTTCAACACGAACATGGTCATCATCCAATTCGACTTCAGTGACAACGCCAAGATCTACTAAGGAGAGCACTGGAATTTCAGGGTCTTTTACTTCTTCCAGCCAAGAGTAGATTTTGGATATAGTGAGTTCTTCCTTCATTTTTATGGATAGCTTATAGCAAATGATCCCGGCAGAATCTGGTTGAGATGATGCTTTAAATGTTTGACATAATCATCGGCAAGCCATGCAATGGAATGAAGTTGTACTTTATCTCTACCGGTGTCGCACATTAGATTTCCGTTTTGCTCTGGCATGGTTCGAAGCACTTCGCAAATCTGCGAGTTTATTAGTTTCCACAATTGAATGACGTTTTCCTTCCCTATGTTTTGATAATTGTTGGCTGCCACCCAGAAGTCTTGTTGATAAATAATTTTTGGAGTTTCTTCATACTGTCCACAAATAAACCTTCTTAGGTTATTGCTGGCCGAGTCAATCAAATGGCCAAGCACCTCTTTCTTGCTCCACTTGGTAGGATTAGGTTTGGCTGAAAATAATTCGTCAGGAATGTTATTGACCTTAGTTGAGAAATCGGCAATAATTTGTGAAAGTTCGTTGGCTGTATCTTTCATAGTTACCATTCGGCTGTTGGGTCAATTTTAAAAACTTCACTCATTTCATCCAGTAGTGGCTGAAGATGTTGACTG
>JAYVBN010000635.1:0-5470 GCA_043750455.1 Bacteroidia bacterium
GTGACCAAAGACATAGATGTACACCTGGTGAATATTATCGCTCCCTGAATTTCGATAGTATGAACGTAAATCTTCCTTTGCAATTTTGATATAGTCAACGGATTCATTTCTCATCTTCTGAAACCACGCTAAGTTATTTTTCAAGTCGTTGATCCCCATCGGCACTGTGTAGGTGAATGGTTTTGTGAAATCGGTCGTAACGTGGACAGCTTCTTCCATGATGAATGTAGAGTAATAACTATCGGGCTTGGCGCTCGCATTAAATTCCGGTTGCGGCTTGGCATTTATGCTTCTGCTGATGTCCCTGCAAAAAAGTAATTCCCATATGGCCAGATGTTCCACCACCTGGTTGATGGACCATCGTTCATTCGATTTTTTGAAGTTGTATTGTGCCGTTGTGAGTCCTTGTGTCTCCTTGATCAATTCATCGCGAGTGCGTGCCAGGTTTTCCAGAAGATATTTTCGATCAGCTTCAGTCCACAGTTTTCCCTCTTGTGCGTTGCTTGTGAAGCATACCAGTAGCAGGGCAAGTCCCATTATTTTTTTCATTCCGTTAGTGTTTTAATGACAACATTAAAACTACAGCAGCCCCTATACTTATACTTGTAAAAATGCGAACGACCTTTCAACGCTTCACAAAACGTATCAATTCATGGTGTTTTAGGTGATAATCGCTGGGATTCATTTGGTTGAACTCCATAAATTCTTTCACCAAATGAGATTGGTCATGGAAACCATATTCAAAGACGATGTCCTGCCAATTGAAATTTTTATTATAGGCTACTTCTTTGGATAGACTAACAAAACGTTTGATGCGTGCGTAAAACTTGGGTGATACTCCAACTTTTTCAAGGAACTTCTTTTCCAAATATCGCCTGCTGATTTTCAACTGTTCGGCAACAGTCTCAACCGAGATACTGCCCTTGTGTTGATCAATTATTTCTACGGCCTCGTCAATTACTGAAAGCCGTGCTTTAGCTTCCGGCAAAAGTGATAACAACAGATATTCCAATATTTTCACCCGAGCTTCATCTGTTCCTGCAGCCTTAACCCTTGTCCAAAGCGATTCAGCCTTGTCAGGTAGCAATAGTTCTAAAGACATCCTGTTATTGACAAGTTGCGACATGCGCAAACCAAAAAAATTATGAAGGGCGGAGGACCTGAACACTATTCCAGACATTCCAATTTTACCTTTTAACAAGAGATGGTAATTGGATGTAAACGGGCCGCAGACAAAGGCTTTGGGCACAGGCATTCGTGTGGTGCTGTTTTGATAGGCCTCATACGAATCGGCATAATTAAATACCATGGCATTGAAACTGCTGGGTGGACTTTGCACATCGAGGCTTTCTTTAGCCTCTCCTTCCCACACAAAGTAGCATTCTACAAAAGGCTTAAGTTCTGCGCAGGGAGCGAATTTTCTATATTCCATAGGGTATAGAGCTATTCAATCGTGCCGATAAAGAAAAACACTAATGGCTATTAAACTTAGGCATTTGCTTAACGAGGTCAAATACCTATAAAGGATGATTTTTTAGTGAAGACGAAAATGGCTTTTAGAAAAAATGCCCCGCACCTGATTGGTACGAAGCATTCCAAATGACTTTTGTATGCATCTTATCCCTATTCTTTAATCCCAGCCAGGTCTACAATAAATGCAAATTCCTGAGCAGTCTCTTTGTACACTTTAAACCGTCCTGTTGTGCCTCCATGTCCTGTTTCCATGTTGGTTCTAAGCAACAGCGTATTATTATCAGTTTTCATTTCGCGCAGTTTGGCTACCCACTTGGCTGGTTCCCAATATTGTACCTGGCTGTCATGAAGACCTGTGGTGACTAACATGTTAGGATAGTTTTGAGGTTTCACCTGATCATAAGGAGAATATTCTAACATATACATATAGGACTCCGGATTTTTTGGATTACCCCACTCATCAAACTCACCTGTTGTTAATGGAATGCTGGTGTCTTCCATTGTGGTAATAACATCTACGAAAGGAACTTTTGCCACCACACCTTTGAAGAGTTCAGGTTTCATATTTACTATCGCACCCATCAATAAGCCACCTGCACTTCCCCCCATGGCAAATAATTTTTCCGGGTTTGTATATTTTTCAGCAATCAAAAACTCTGCACAGTCTATGAAGTCGGTAAATGTATTTTTCTTTTTAAACATCTTTCCATCTTCATACCATTGACGACCCATTTCCTGGCCTCCACGTATATGCGCAATAGCGTAAACAAATCCGCGGTTAAGTAAACTTAAACGGGTGATTGAAAAAGTAGGATCAGTGCTTGAACCATACGAACCATATGCATAGAGTAGTGTAGGATTATTTCCATCCTTCTGCATTCCTTTTTTATAGACGATTGACATGGGTACTTCTGTTCCATCCTTCGCGGTAGCCCATAGTCTTTCTGTTTGAAAGTCATCAGGATTGTAGCCACCTACAATTTCTTGCTGCTTTAACAATTTGCGCTCCTTAGTTTTCATGTTGTAATCAAACGTAGAAGTTGGCGTGGTGAGTGAGGTATAGCCGTATCGCAATAGTTCGGTATTGAAGTCAATATTGATGGATGGGTAAACAGTGTAAGCCGGTTCTCCAAAATTCAAGTAATGCTGAGCGCCCGTTTTTTGTTCGATCACGCGCATGAGATTATTGGCCATTGCACTTTCACTCAGTACTAAATAGTCCTTGAAAATCTCAAGGCCTTGCAAAAGTGTATCCTTCCGATGTGCAATCTTTTCTTTCCAGTTTACTTTTGCTGTTTTGGACTCAGGCGTTTCCATCAGCCTAAAATTTTGTGCATCAAGATTTGTGACTACATAAAATTTATCCTGATAGTGTTCAATGGAGTATTCTAATCCCCGCTCACGCGTGTTAAAGTTTAGCCATTTTCCATCTGGGGTATTTGCATTTAATACTTGATAATCGTTGGTGAGTGTGCTCCCTGACCAGATCACCAGGTATTTGTCGGATTTAGATTTATAAATTCCTGTGTAGAAAGTTTCATCTGTTTCTTCGAACACGCTGGCATCTTTGGTTGGGTCAGCCCCCAACTTATGTTTAACTATCCAGCGGGAGCGAAGTGTTAGAGAATCTTTTTTGGAGTAGAAGAATGTTTTGTTATCGTTGGCCCAGGTTACATTACCTTCCGTATTAGGTATAGGTGTATCGGTGATCTTACCTGTTTTAAGATCCTTCACATAGATGGTATACCTTCTGCGGCTCACACTATCTTCTGCATAGGCTAGTAAATTGTTGTCTTCACTTACACGAAGTCCGGTGATAGAATAATAGTCATGCCCTTTGGCCATGTCGTTTACGTTGAGAAGAATTTCCTCTGAAGCATCGAGAGATCCTTTCTTGCGACAGAAGATAGGATACTCTTTACCTTCTTCATATCGGTTGTAGTACCAGTATCCATTGTCTTTGTAAGGCACCGATTCGTCAGTCTGTTTGATGCGGCCAATTATCTCATTGTAAATTTTTTCCTGAAGCACTTCGGTATGACCCAGTTTTGCTTTTAGAAAATCATTTTCGGCAGTTAGGTAGGTCAGTACTTTTTGTGTTTGTTCATCTTTTTGCTCTGCCGTTTTCTGGGCATCAGTAAGTTTCATCCAGTAGTAGTTGTCAGTACGGTCGCCACTTAGCTTTTGAGGTATCTTCTCTGCTGAGGGAGGTTTGATATCGTCTTTCGCGACTTCGGTTTTGGGGCTACAGGCCACCACGATTGAAGCTAAAAACAAAGGGTAGATAAGCGATGTTGTTTTCATATGGTGAGATTGAGGAGTTTTATATAGATTCCAATTTTGAAAGAGCAAGATAATCTTACTTTTCTGGAATAAACTATGCCAATGAAATAAATAGCCTTTGACTAGAATCGGGATGATCTTGCTTTAAGGAATCTAAAAATTAGAAAGGGATCTATCATGGAAATCAAAAACAGCAGTGCGAAAGCTGATCATTACCTCATGTGTGTTAAACTGAGTTCCCACAGATTTATTTGTAGGGATCTCATAGAGATAAGCCAGTTTATATTTTTCCAAAAAGTTGAGCTGAGTAGTTAAGCCAAATGCTTTGAAATTGCGGGTGAAAATACCGGCAGCATACGTTCGGTTAACATCAACTATAAAATTTAAATCGGTAGAAATTGGCGCGCCCTTCACGCCTTTAAATAAAACCGATGGCTTAAATAATATTCTGTCATTCAAAAAATAAATGTAAGAACCGAATAAATAGAAATGTTGCTGATAGATCTGAACAGACTGTCCTACTGTTTCAAATGAGTTGGCAATCATGCGCGGAACAGAAATCCCCACCAAATATTTTTCGCTTTTCAAGACTGCACCAGCACCTAAATTAAATTTTGTTTCGCTTACGCGTGCAAAGGACGGATCATCCGGATCGCTAAAATTAAGTTGGCCTGGGTCAGTTTTGTAATTGATCAATCCTGCTTGCATGCCGAAAGAAAATACCTTGTCTTTCAGATTAATTTTGTAGGCAAATAATCCACTTGTGCTTGTAGTAGTGTTTTCCCCAATCCGATCGCTAACGATCAGCGCACCGGCACCCATTTTGTTATCTCTCAGTGAGAGTTGTCCACTGGCAGCCATGGTAGTTGGATTTCCATCAAATGCCGACCATTGTGTACGGTAGCTAAGGTTGGCCATCAGGTTGTTGTTAATGCCAGTAAAGCCGGGGTTAATAACAACGGGATTATTTATATACAAAGCATATAAGGGGTCTTGCTGACTAAACACTTCAACACTTATGAAGACAACGAGAAGAACAGTAATAATTTTTTTCATAGGTATTATCGCTTAAGTGATAGATAGCCAGAGTCGGTCTTGCGGCCGCTTACAAATTCAATTTTATAAAAGTACGTACCCGTTGGTAATTCATTTCCATTTTTATTCATGCCAGTGAACACGACAGACGTATTGTTATAGTTCACACCTTCCCATACCAGATCGCCCCAGCGGTTAAAAATGCTGACTTTATTATTTTTAGTTTCCTCAATCGCCTCGATGTATTTTAGAATGAAAGCCGGGTTCTTGTTATCATCATTTGGTGAGATGGCGTTGTAAACAATGATATCACCAATCACTTCAACTGTTATTAATTGTTGAACGCACACTCCTTCTAAGTCACAGACCTCAATCGTAAGTTCATCGGTACCTGCAAACGAAAGACCTTGATAATTTATAATCAATTCATTGTTGGAGTTGATGGTAGCTGATGCACCACTTGAGGGTGATTGAACAATCCTAAGTGTTGATAAGTCAAGGTTGTTATCCGGATCGGAGAGAAGGTTGGTGATTTTTAAGGTAACAGATCCTTCTACTTCAGCCTGAAGGGTTGTAGCGGCAATCACTGGAGGCTGGTTGCAAGAACCCACGGAAACGACAACAGCATCAGACACTACGCTTGTACAACCAGCGCTGGTAATTTGAACAGTGAAATTAC
>JAYVBN010000636.1:0-2626 GCA_043750455.1 Bacteroidia bacterium
CGAAAAAGATCACCGGAGGCAAGCTGGATAAATTCCATCTTGAAAAAGACATCGATAAGCATGGCAAGATTGGCCAGCAGCTTACACGAGGCCAACTCCTCCCGGTACAGGTTGTAAAAGAACCGATCTCAACAAAAGGGCCACGACTATCCTGCGACCTTTCCATACCCGGCCGATACCTGGTACTGGTTCCTTTCGCTACGTCTGTCAACGTATCCAAAAAGATTACGAGCAATGAGGAACGCAAGAGACTACTGCGTCTGATTCAGTCCATCAAGCCCGAAAATTTCGGTGTGATCATTCGCACTGTCGCAGAAGGTAAAGAAGTTGCCGAACTGGACAAGGACCTGCGCAACCTGGTGAAAACCTGGGAAGAAGGCATGACCCGTTTGATTGACGCCAACCCCCGCGATAAGGTAATTGGTGAATTGAGCAAAACCTCCTCTATTCTCCGCGATGTACTCAACGAATCGTACGACAATATCCATGTCGATGATAAAAAGATCTACGATGAGGTGCGGAGTTATATCCAGAATATCGCACCGGAGAAAGAAAAAATAGTAAAACTATATACCGGTAAAGCTAAAATCTTTGAACACTATGGCATTGAAAAGCAGATCAAATCTGTTTTTGGCCAGACGGTAAGTTTAAAAGGTGGCGGCTACCTGATCATTGAGCACACCGAAGCACTTCATGTGATTGATGTGAACAGCGGCAATAAATCCAATCGCGAAGAAAATCAGGAAACAACAGCCATGTCGGTGAATGTGGAGGCTGCCAAAGAGGTTGCCCGCCAACTTCGCCTGCGCGATATGGGTGGTATTATTGTGGTTGACTTCATTGACATGCGCAGCGCGGAAAACAAAAAAGCCATCTTCAAGATCATTAAAGATGAGATGGATGCGAATGATCGCGCCAAGCATACCGTACTTCCACTTTCAAAATTTGGCTTGATGCAAATCACCCGCGAGCGAGTGCGCCCGCAGATGAATATTGCTACCAAAGAAGTTTGCCCTACTTGCAATGGCACGGGAAAAATTACAGCTTCTATACTCGTGTCCGATCAAGTTGAAAAACATATCGATCATTTGCTGGTGAAACAAAACGAAAAAAATCTGGTGTTGGCATTGCATCCGTTTCTACACGCTTTCTTTACTTCCGGATTTATTTCAAAGCGCATGCGTTGGTATTTTAAATACAGGCGTTGGGTGACTTTGGTGAAAGACACTTCGCTGGCCATTACAGAATTTAAATTCTTGAATAGGGATGGCGAAGAGATTGAAGTAGCGCAGGAAAAAAGTGCTCCGGCTTTGGCTGGGGATTGATTGTTAGTATATTTTATTCTGACATCCTGTCACCTATAACTTAATTGGAACAACTTTTGAAATCCCTGCACAGCGCGGGGATTTTTGCATTATATCCCAATATAATCGTTAAACCAGAAAAAATTACACTTATGGCAGTCGTTAAAGAAAAAGGATCCATTTCCATTCACACCGAGAATATTTTTCCAATCATTAAAAAATTCCTGTACTCCGATCACGAGATTTTCTTGAGAGAGTTAGTTAGCAATGCCGTAGATGCCACACAAAAGCTAAAGAAGCTTGCCTCGATGGGTGAATTCAATGGCGAGCTTGGCGATACAAAAATCGAAGTGAGTTTCGATAAAAAGAAAAAGACCATCACCGTAAGTGACAAAGGCGTTGGAATGACGGGTGAAGAAATCAAAAAATACATCAACCAGATCGCGTTTTCTGGTGCTGCCGAGTTTGTCGAAAAATTCAAAGACAAAATGGATGGTAAGGACATCATCGGAAAATTTGGCCTTGGGTTTTACTCCTCCTTCATGGTGTCTTCCAAAGTTGAATTGATTTCTAAATCTTTCGTTGACGGAAGCGAAGCGGCCAAATGGGAGTGCGATGGTTCAACTGAATTTGAACTGTCGGCTGCTAAGAAAGAAAACCGTGGTACGGATGTAATCCTTCACCTCAATGATGACTCAGAAGAATTTTTAGAAGAATTCCGGTTGAAAGGCATCCTTGAAAAGTATTGTAAGTTTCTTCCCATTGAGATTAAGTTCGGAACAAAAGAGGAAAGCGTAGAAGATGGTGTAGACAAAGAGAATAAACCGAAATACAAATCCGTAACAGTTGATCGCATCATCAACAACACAGCACCACTGTGGACGAAATCGCCAAAGGAACTTACAGACGAAGACTACCTTAAATTTTATAAAGAACTTTATCCATTCACCGAAGACCCATTGTTCTGGATTCACCTGAATGTTGACTATCCATTTAGCCTTACGGGAATTCTTTATTTCCCGAAAGTGAAGAATGACTTCGAAGTACAAAAAAATAAAATCCAGCTTTACTCACGCCAGGTCTTCATCACAGACGAAGTAAAAGATGTTGTGCCTGATTTCTTGATGCTCCTCCACGGTGTGCTTGACTCACCTGATATTCCGCTTAACGTATCGCGCAGCTATTTGCAAAGCGATTCGAATGTAAAAAAGATCAGTCAGCACATCACAAAAAAAGTAGCGGACAAACTTCAGGACATGTTCAAAAAAGACCGCCCGGATTTTGAAAAGAAGTGGGACGACATAGGCATTTTTGTGAAGTAC
>JAYVBN010000637.1:0-3925 GCA_043750455.1 Bacteroidia bacterium
ACTAAGCAAACGGTTTGTAAAAAGACAACTGTTTGTATTAATCTTTTGTGAAGGGCGCGATCGGTTGCTTGAGGTGAGATTAGTTAAAACCTTGAGTACAAATCACCCTTTTCGGTTGGCGTAATTTTAAGCACGTGCCCCAGTACAAGCAAGACGAGCTTCTTTGAAGCGGTGAACCGATTTAGATCTGCCAACTTCTTAAAGTCATCTAATGAGACGGAGGGATTTTGGGTTAGATATTTGATTAATCGATCCTCTTTTTCACCGTAGTTAAATTTTACACCATTTTTAGATCGCAATCTTCTGATGATCTCTCGCATTTCCTTGCTCGCCCTCATGCATTTGTCGTCAACACGGATGTAGGCTTCTTTGCGCTCAGGGCTCATCACAAAGTAATGAGGAGGCCTTTCGCTTTTCGGAATATCCAATTGAAGGACGAAATGTTTTTCTGATATTCGGATTGCCTTTTCTGTCAATACTAATTTGGGACGGCAGTGTTTTTCCAGAATAGCATTGATTGCATGTGATTCCTCTTCGGGATATTTTAAACCTGGAATACTTTTGTCATCGTCCACTCCAACGAGCATGATTCCCCCACCTGCGTTGGCAAAGGCGATCAATTCTTTGACGACTTTATCAGGTTGTGAAGCTTTTCGTTTGAATTCCAGATGGAAGCCTTCACCACGATGCACTAATTTTTTTAGCTCCTGAACTTGTGCCAGATCAAACAAAAGCTGCTCGTTGTTTTTGCTAACTTTTATTTCTGCCTGATCGAAAGCTGCCATTTTAGAATACAAAGTTTTTTAACCTTAGAAAAATAGGTGTAAGGTTCGGCTTTATCTCAAGCCTTTAAAATTTTCGTCATCGTTGTCTTCATCTTCCTCTTCCGATCCAGCTTTGGGCATGCTGAACATACTGCTGAGGAGGTCCTTGAACTGAAGACCATTGGTGAGATTATGTTTGCTGATCAGGCTATACTCTGCCAAACCATGCAATGCAAATTCCATCAGAAAGAGTTTTGTAGTGTGATCTTGTGCTTTATGAAACTCATTTATCAAATCGACCAGACCAGGTATACTTTTCAATAATTTTTCATACTCCTGATTTGGCAGGTCGTGTAAAAAATCTATCGTGTTACTATCGCCAAACCAATTGGCAATTTTTTTATACGGGCTTTTTTCTTTCTGTTTTCTGAACTTATCAGGATCAGGAAAATAGTTGAGAAATTGTGTACGTATGGCTTTGCCAACCAAATTCTGCGCTACAATACCTGGGCCTTCCTGCTCGCCTTCATAAACCAGTTCAACTTTTCCGGTGATCGAAGGGATAACAGCAATAAAATCTGAAATCCGAACGAACGTGCTTTTCTCACCATTAATTATACTTCTTCTTTCAGCCCCGGCTACCAAATTCTCCATTGCGGAAATGGTTAGTCGGGCTGACACTCCGCTCTTAGCATCCACATATTCACTTTTCCTGGCTTCGAAAGCAATTTGTTCAACCAGGTCTTTGGTTAAATCATTAACGGTTATGATTTTCTTTTGCTCTTCACGAATATAGGCTTCTTGTTGAGTGATCTTCTTACCAACGTCAAGTGTTTTAGGATAGTGCGTTATAATTTGACTGTTGATGCGATCTTTAAGCGGAGTCACTATGCTTCCACGATTTGTATAATCTTCTGGGTTAGCCGTAAATACAAACTGAAGATCAAGCGGTAATCGTATTTTGAATCCCCGGATTTGAATATCACCTTCTTGTAATATGTTGAATAATGCTACTTGAATTCTCGCTTGTAAATCGGGCAATTCATTGATTACGAAAATGCACCGATGAGATCTTGGAATTAAACCAAAGTGAATAACTCGTTCATCTGAATAGGGCAATTTTAAAGTCGCAGCTTTAATAGGATCAACATCTCCAATTAAATCAGCAATAGAAACATCAGGAGTAGCCAGCTTTTCGGTATAGCGATCATCACGATGCACCCATTCAATTGATGTAGCATCGCCAAGTTCTTTCACTTTATCTTTTCCAAATCTGGAGATGGGATGGAGCGGGTCATCGTTCAGTTCAGAACCTTCAATGATTGGAATAAATTCATCAAGTAACCTAACCATCAATCGCGCCAAACGGGTTTTAGCTTGCCCACGCAGACCTAGTAAGTTAATGTCATGACCGGCAAGAATTGCTCTTTCCAGATCGGGAATTACTGTTTCTTCATAGCCCCAGATTCCTTCAAAGACATTTTCTTTATTTCTGAGTTTAGTAATCAGATTGTGTCGGAGTTCATCTTTTATTGTTTTGGACTGATAGCCCGAACTTTTTAATTGCGCTAAAGTTTTAATGCTTTTGAGATCGTTCATGTATGGTAGGCAGGCTATTTTAAGTACTATAATTTTTTCCTTTTATTCTTTTTGAAATCTTCAAAGACAAGGTTTCCCAGCCCTTGCAAGCTGCTATAATATGCGTTGCCATTATTGGCTTTTGTAAAATCCCGAACAAAAGTCTTCAGATAAGGATCAGTTGCGATCATGAATGTAGTAACGGGGATTTTTATCTTCCTTAACTGGCCGGCCAGGTTTAATGTCTTGGCTAAAATTTTATGATCCAGTCCAAAACTATTTTTATAATATTTAATGCCTTGCTTGATACACGTTGGCTTTCCATCGGTAATCATAAACACCTGCTTGTTGGTATTTTTTCTTTTCCGAAGAATATCCATTGCCAATTCCAAACCCGCTACTGTGTTGGTGTGGTAAGGTCCAACTTGCAGATAGGGAAGGTCTTTGATTTCGATTTGCCAGGCATCATCACCAAATACCAATATATCAAGGGTATCTTTTGGATATTTTTTTGTTATTAATTCGGCTAGTGCCATGGCTACTTTCTTGGCGGGGGTAATTCGATCTTCACCATATAATATCATCGAGTGCGAAATATCAATCATTAACACCGTTGACGTTTGTGTTTTAAATTCACTCTCTATTACTTCAAGATCTTCTTCTGTCATAAAGAAATCCTCTACACCATGATTAACCTGTGCATTCTTTAAGGAATCTGTTATGGATATTTGCTCCAATGTATCACCAAATTCGTAGTCGCGCCTGTCTGTAGTGGGCTCGTCACCGCGACCGTTGTGGTTGGTATTATGTTCACCACCTTTTGTCTTCTTCAGTTTTCCAAAAATTTCCTCCAGTGCAGATTGCCGAAGGTTTTGCTCTCCCTTAGCATTGAGTTTGAAATCCCCTTTGGCATCTTCAGAAATAATTCCATTTTTCCTGAGGTCTTCAATAAAATCCCCGATGCCGTAATTCTCGTTGGTCAGTTTATATTGTTTGTCAACCTCTGTAAGCCATTGAAGCGCTTCGGAAACATTGCCCGAAGTAATTAAAACCAACTGCATGAAGATATTTAGAAGTTTTTCAAAATCGGTTTTCTGTCCTTCAGGAGGTGGAGTGAATTTTGAAAAGCGGTATCCCAGCATTTTATGACTTGATTTTCTATATAACCAATAAAATACCGTTTCTGTTCTCCGATATGAACTCAGCCGGCACAGTGTTGGTTACCAAGTTTAATTTTTGGAAATATAAGAAACCCATATAAGAAATTTGGGGTTATCATCTATAAATCAAAATCCTATAGAGATATCTTGTGATCATCTAAAAAAAGAAGAAATAGTTATGAAAAAGTCAATTGTGATGTTAGTTCTCCTGGCCTCAGTGATGGTTTCGGCTTGCTCATCTTATACCTGCCCAACCTATTCAAAAGCGCTTCAAAAAAAATCAGTTAGCGACTCCAGAATTTGATATTCTGTTGAAAAGAGTTAAAACGACCGTTCAGAAAATTCTGAATAGTCTATGATTTTGAATGAGACAAAGGTTTAAAAAAGGTCATCTGTTATGATGACCTCATGAGTACCGAAGGC
>JAYVBN010000638.1:0-3985 GCA_043750455.1 Bacteroidia bacterium
AGAGAAAATGTAAAAAATTCTCTGTTTGGTAACTGGCTGGCATCTTGAAAATCACTAACAATTTGAGTGACAATATGAATCAGAATAGCCGTTGTAATAGTGAGAGGGATGAAGAGCAGCAGGATATAATGCGTAAAAGGACGGCCTGGAGTAACAATGCAATAAATAGTAACAGAAAGTATCATCAAAACGAAAAACACCTTCGTTAACTGCTCTCTGTTCATTCTTTTGGAGAAGGAAAGCAGGAAGAAAATAGAAAACAGAATTATGGTGAATGAATAATAAAGGAAAAAATGTAACTCACCAGGAACAGAAAGCATATTAAAAAACAAATTCATGCTACGACCCAAGCCATCTTGCTCCACATCCGTTTGAGTGGCATAGGTAAAATTATTTTGTACAAAAGAAAACCAAAACTCTCCAAGTCCACCATATAGAAACAGCGCCAGAAGAATCAAAATAGCCGGCATTAATGCATTTGTAACTAAAATGAGAAGCGGTCTTAAACCTGATTTTCTGTAAACAACCAGGCACGCCAATATGCCGATGCAAAAAGCAATTGGAACGGCCTGAAGTTTTGCAAAAGGAACAAATCCAAGTAAAACACCTAAGAGAATTATATTCAGATTAAATCTACCAACGCCAGATACATGCACTCTTGTCAACAAAAGGAATGAAAATGAGATCAGAAGAATTGCAGGATGCTCACTATTATAGGCAACCATGTCATTATTTCTCATGAATGAGACCGCCACAACCAATGGTAAAATGACAAGACGACCTATTGATTTACCCATCAATTTGGCGAAGCCTAAATAAAGAGCGGTTGCACTGAGCGCCATCATTGCTCCACTCATAAACTTAAGCGAACCATGATCGATTGCAATGCCTACCCATTTCAGCGTAAGTAATGATAAAGGCACCAGTGGGCCGCCTGTCCCCGTGTCTGCGCTTACCCACGGTCTTGGGTCATGACTAAACATCTTGGCACTCTCAATCCACAGAGATTCATCCGCATTCTGAATTCCGAGAATTGCCAATGGGATTCTGGAAATCATAATGAAGCCAATTACAAAACCCGTGAATATCCAATCGGAAAGAAGAATCCTTCCGAATAAACCAGGTGCTGTATTAATTTTATTGGATTTGTCTTTTGCTAATGAAAAAACAGTCAAAAAAACAGAAAAATAAAACAGAATTGCCTCAATGGTGTAATACTTCCACCGACCGGCCTCCTGAATATCAATAAAATATCTGGAAAGACTTTCAACTGCATTCGTTGGTGGGAATATCTCCAGTAGATTCATCGTTCAAGAATGACACTCAAAGAATATTGGCGAAAAACCAAAAACTTTAGCTTCAGATTTAATAGATCCTCAACTAAAAAGGCTGGGTTTGAAAGGCTTTCCAAAGCGATTTTGTTCCATTTATTGCTTCCCATGAGATAGTGCTCTCATCTACCCATTTTCCTTTGCCCCAAGCCGCGCTCACATGTATAGGATTCCCATCCTCGTCAAATCCTTGTAGTCCACTTTCTGCCCGATCCACCCAATGAGCACCCTCATCAGATGAATAGTACCAAGTTTTAGTGGCAAATGCCGCAGCATACGCCTTGATCTTGGCTCTTTCTGCCGCCTGACGATAGATAAAAACGGCTACTAGGATCACAACAATCGTGACCCCAGAAATAATGAGAATTTTCTTCATAATTCGATCTTAATTGTGGTTTGGTTAGGTTTAATTCCCGCAAATATGCAAGGAAGCACATTTACTTCTAACCTTTTCTCGTAAAAAGAAAGCCAACGCTTTAAAAAGGATGCTAAAGGCTTCATTTTTTATCCTTTAAAATAGTTTTATTATACCTTCGCGCAAAAAACCAGAAGACCTCAAATTCCAGTAAAAAACCTATACGCCTTGAAAAGAATAGCTATTATGCAGCCCTATTTTTTCCCTTATATAGGCTATTTTCAATTGATGAATGCCGTGGATGAATTCGTAGTTTACGACAACATCGAATTTTCAAAGAAAGGTTGGGTTAACAGAAACAGGATTCTCGTCAACAAAAAGGATGAGTACATTACTCTACCATTAAAAAAGGATTCGGATTATTTGGACATTAAAGACAGATACTTAGCAGAAATATGGCTATCCGAAAGAAAAAAAATGTTGAATCGAATAACTGAATCATATAGGAAATCACCGCATTTTAGTTCAGCGTATCCAATAATTGAAAAATGTTTCCTGTATGAGCATGGGAATCTTTTTAATTTTCTAATTAATTCCTTAACTAATATTAAGGATTATCTTGAGATTCAAACCCCTTTTATCATATCCTCGTCAATTCGAATTGATCACAGCCTTAAATCGGATAAAAAGGTAATGGCCATTTGCAAAGCAAGAACAGCCAGTGCCTATTTGAATCCTATTGGAGGAGTTAATCTGTATGACAAAAGTAATTTTGGAAAAGAAGGCATTGAACTTCATTTTCTTAAAACCAGTGGGCTTAGTTATAAGCAGTTCAATAATGAGTTTATCCCTTTTCTATCTATTATTGATGTAATGATGTTTAATTCAAAGGAAACCATAGACGGAATGCTAAGCGAATATTCGACTTTTTAAAAGATTGAAAGTTCCATGAAAATATTGCTGATAGGCTCAACATCCTCACTTTCTCAATCCCTGATCCCAAAGTTGGAACAAATAGGAACCGTCATAACTGCAGGAAGAAAAAATTGTGATTTTTTAATTGATCTGAGTGATGCCAAAAAATCAATAGTACTTCCAAGGGGAATTGATGTTCTTATTCACACAGCTGCACACTTTGGCGGAGAGACGGATAGTGAAATATTGGAGGCGGAGAATGTTAATGTTTTAGGTACATTAAAAATTTGCCAAGCTGCTGTTCAGGCGATGGCAAAACATTTCATTTTGATTTCAAGTATGTCTGCAATATTAAAGGAAAATTCCGAGTACTACGGCATATATGCTTTATCCAAAAGACATTCGGAAGAAATAGCTAAATTCTATTGTTCAATTTATTCTTTGCCATTGACAATTTTAAGGCCATCTCAGATTTATGGTAATCAGGATAATTTTAGTTCTCATCAACCCTTTATTTATAGTATGATTGATAATGCTGAAAAGGGTGAGCCTATTAGAATTTATGGCTCGAAGGATGCGATTCGAAATTATATCCACATAGATGATTTAAATGAGATTATTCTAAGAGCCACAGAACAAAAAATTGAAGGAACGTATTCTTGTATGAGTCCAACAGATGTAGCTTACTCAAGAGTTGCCAATGCAGCCTTAGATGCCTTTCAAAGCAAGGGAAGCCTCCATTTCCTCAAAGACAAAGAAGATATACCTGACAATATTTTTGAAAAGGATAACTCTTTGTATGAGAAAATAAATTTTTATCCTCAAATTTCAATAGAAGCAGGGATGAAAATGATTGCCGAATATAGAAGTAAAAGTAAATGAAAAATGTCTTAGTTTCTGGGGCGAGTGGAATTGTTGGATATGGAATTCTTCGATCCTTGAGAATGGCAAAGATGAACCTGAAACTTGTTGGAACAACGATTTATGAAGACTCCGTAGCGCAAGGCTTTTGTGATGTTTTTGAAAGAGCATTACCGACAAAGGATCCTGAATACATGAATTGGCTATGTCACATCCTTGACAAACATCAAATCGATATAATCATACCAGGTATTGAAGATGACTTGTATAAATGGGTGGAATTTAAGAATGAAATTGAAAGCCGGGGCTCTCGGGTACTAACAAATAATAGTGAATTGGTTACGCTTTGCAAAGACAAATGGCAGTTCTATCAAAAAATGATGGAAATCAATTCACCAGTTGTAATACCTTCTTCCGTTGAAAATAATTTTGAAGTACTTGCAGATGCCTTTAAACTTCCCTTCTTATTAAAGCCCAAACGTGGATTTGGCTCAAAAGGAATTGTGAAGGTGGATAATCTCGA
>JAYVBN010000639.1:0-4406 GCA_043750455.1 Bacteroidia bacterium
TCGCCTGGATAGGTATCCCAGTTTTATTTTTTGTTGTATTTTATTTAGCTGGCCCATCTCCTTCCACACCCAAATGGGATCCTGCAATGCCAGTAGTTCCGCAAGACCCACTGGAATTGGAAGCGTATGTAAGCAATCAGGAGAGCAAACATAAACTGAAGCCAGACAACGAAGCCAGAATCATTTGGGCGGATAGCACCAGGAAACGAACAGAGTATAGTGTTGTTTATCTGCATGGGTTTTCGGCAAGTCAGGAGGAGGGTGATCCGGTACACACACAGTTTGCAAAAGAGTTTGGATGTAATCTTTATTTGGCACGACTTGCTGATCATGGCGTGGACACAACGGAGAACTTGCTTTATTTTACACCCGATCGTTGGTGGGCAAGCAGCAAGGAAGCGTTGGCGATTGGTAAAGCTATCGGTGAGAATGTGATTATCATGAGTACATCAACCGGTGGCACGATGGCATTGATATTGGCTGCCGAATATCCCAAGGATGTGTTTGCCTTGATGAACATGTCGCCCAATATTGCAATCAATGATCCATTGGCCTGGATAGCTAATAATCCATGGGGACTTCAATTGGCAAGGATCGTGAAGGGCGGAGATTACAATATTCCCAAAGTAAAACCCGGTGTTGATATTGCGCTTAACAATCAATATTGGAATGAGAAGTATAGATTTGAATCGGCTTGTCAGTTGCAGGAATTGCTGGAAATCAAGATGAATAAATCCACGTTTGAAAAAGTAAAGCAACCTTGTCTTGATCTGTATTACTTTAAAGATGAAATCCATCAGGATTCCACCGTGAAAGTAAGTGCCATCCTGGACATGCATAAACAACTGGGCACACCTGACTCCCTCAAAGTTGCTATCGCCATACCCAATGCCGGAGGCCATGTGATGGGCTCTTATATATGTTCCGGTGATTTGGAAAGTGTGCAAAATGAGATGAGGAGATTTGCGATTGAGAAATTGAAGGTGAGGAAGGTTCAGTAGGGGAGATCGCGGAATTTTGGCAGCCATCTTGATTGTGTGCATTGGCTTGCCCATTTCAGTTTTGACAAGCAGGTTTTACTCTTTTGGAAAATATTTTTGATTTACCTCAAATGATATCAGCTAAGAGTTAAATTCAGAGAAACTCAGCATGAGACAATACTTTTACAACATAAGAGTACTTCCAGGACTTTATCAGTCCCTGGTAAAAGGGTTAGCTTATCAGAAGCAGTATATACAAAAGACAATTGCTATTGACATCGAAGAGATTAAGAAAGAGCAAGACGGCAGTTTGAATGATTCAGATTTTAAGAAAATCACCGACTATTATGGTTATGCTGTTCCGGCAATATTAGGAGAAGCCTTTTGTATACTTAGCGGTAAAGCCATGACCGAGAGAGAGCGATGCGCCATGACTTATTTAGGAGCGCTGACAGGTTTATTCGATGACTTCTTTGATGAAAAAAATACACCTAAGAATCATATCAAAAAATTGTTGGATAATCCACAGGAGCACCTTGCAGGTAACTCTCATGAAAAATTGTATGTTAGATTCTTCAGAAAGGCACTCGAGAATTCCGGTAACAGGAATTTATTGATGAATAGTTTTTACGAAGTTTATAATGCTCAGGTTTTGAGTAAAAAGCAAAACCTGCCAGAAATAGCAATAGAAGAAATTGAATCAATTACCCTTCAGAAGGGGGGCGTTTCATTGCTCTTTTATAGAAGTGTTTTGGATGGAGATATCAGTGTGGAAGAAAAAATACTCGTCTATAATTTAGGAAGCCTATTTCAATTGGAGAATGACATATTTGATGTCTATAAGGATTATAAAAGTGAAATAAGAACATTGGCTACCATTGAAACTAAGATTAGTAATCTTAGGCAAACTTTTACGCTGATGATGGATAAGACCATACTTTCTTTAGGTGCGACAGGCTTTGCGTTAGAAAACAAGAAAAAATTCTGGAGATTTATTTCGCTAATTCTTCTGGAGGGATTTGTTTGTTTGGATTTTTTAGAGAAGAACGAAAAGAAGACAAATGGTATATTTTCACCGAAGGATTATAACCGAAGTGATTTAGTATGTGATATGGAGAAGATTAGTAATAGAGCCCGACTGTTAGTTTACTTCATTAAGCAACAATTGATTCTTCCTGTTTAGATTTTGGTGGGAAGAAACATTCTATTTTTTTTCAGGCAAAGTGCTAGTTGTTTGTACACCTTTTTAAGGTTTTCTCTTGAGAAATCATCACCCAAAGATTTTAAGATACGATCAGAGAGCGTGCCTTCCTCCTGAATAGTGTTGAGTTCAGATATATACCTTTTTAGATTCTCATTACCATCTTTCATATGACGGTTAATAATGGTTTGCCAAATCTCCTTTGCCGTTGCAGATTTTTTTGTGATTCCAAACACTTTTAAATATTCGGCATTTTCAAAAACAGCATGAGGCCCGGCTATAATAGTTTTATCAAGCAACTCGGCAAGAGGTGTGGTCTCCCATTTCATTTGCTCTTTGTGACTAATGAATTGTTCTTTTACCAACGCCTTTAAAGTTTCATTTACAAGTGTAATAATTGCAAGGTCTGCCGATGGGCATTCTTGTACATCCATAATACGAATCTCAATAGAGCCACGATCAAACCGGGTTATCGCTCCTCTCGAATTGACCCAAATCGGATCTAAAATATTTTCGTGGTCAAAATGGGCAATATCTTTTTTTATTTTTTCAAAGATCAGTTCGTGATAGTCAGCTTCTGAATCAATGCTTTCGGGTATAATCTGGCCGGTGATAGAGGGGATACTCGATTGGTTAGATTTATAGTAGGTTAATCTCGTATCTAAAAAGCCAGTAGATTTCCCATCTAATATGGGTGAACTTGCGCAAAGAGCGGGAAGTAGCGGAAGAATTAACCGAATGGCAGCATGCAGTTTCGCAAATTCTGCCTGGTCGGCAAACGGTAAATTTAAATGTGTACTCTGTAAGTTGGACCAACCGTGACCACTGCAATTGAATATTTTATTATAGATCGCATATACTTCATTGTTGTCATGCGGCCAAAGTTTTGTTTCCGTGCCAGGATCCATAAAAGGATGAGCAGCCGTTGGCAGAAGCATTGCATTCCACTCAGACAGGATATTGTTTATTAACTGCACATTTTCTTGAAATGAAAGTTGCAACGCTTCAAAATCCGACTCTGGTTTCGTGGACTTCAATTCAATCACGTGCGTCACCAGTTCATTTGACCAGGTCACCATGCCATTGTCAAAATCACTTCCATACTCGCCAAGTTCTTGCTTTAATAGTTCATCTGAGATCGATCTCACTTCTAGTGAGTCACGATCAACAATCATATATTCCAGTTCTACTCCATAGCCCTGGAAGAGGCGCAAGCGCGAAGGTTGTGTCATTTACCGAACTTTATTTTGTTTAAAAAAACTTCCATAATGATATCGTATAATCTGTCTTTCAGTATTTTATCTTCAATGCCGGCATCAATATTTGGATTGTCATTAATTTCAATCACGTAAAATTTTCCATCTACTTCTTTCATATCAACGCCATAAAGTCCTTTGCCAATAAGAGATGTTGCTTTCAACGCTGTTTTTAACAAGCCGGAGGGTGCCTGATCTACGGCAATGCATTCGACTTCTCCATCACGAGAGGCTTCTTTGTTTGCATTCCAATTTACAATTTGCCAATGTTCTGAGGCCATAAAATATTTACAAACATAGATCACCTGATTATCGATAATACCAACGCGCCAGTCGAACGGAGTAGGTAAAAATTCCTGGACAATTAAAAGGTCCGATTTTTCAAACATGGTCTCCCGTACCTTTTTGAATTCTTCCAGGGTGTTGATTTTAAATACGCCCTTTGAGAAAGCGCCATCGGGTTGCTTGAGGATAAACGGGAAGACCATCTTCTCAGGAATGGAATTGCAATTTTCCTCCGTTGTTACAATGGACTTTGGTGTAAGAATTTTGTGAGCATGGAGCAGTTCATGTAAATACACTTTGTTTGTACATTTTAAAATCGATTGAGGATCATCGATAACGGCAAGGCCAAGGGAGGCAGCTTTTTTTGCAAAGCGAAAAGTGTGATGATTTACATTTGTTGTTTCGCGAATGAATAGCGCATCGTATTGAATGATTTGATCGAAATCATTTTTGGTAATGAACTCCGTATTGAATCCAGCTTCAAGAGCCGCTTTATAGAAGCGTTTTAGAGCCCGGTCATCAGATGGCGGATTAGGATCTTCCGGATTCACTAGTATTGCCAGATCGTATTTCTTCTTGTCCGGTCTGTAATCTCGCTTTCTTAAAAAATATTTTTCCAAAGCAGAGATAAGCAGAGGCTTATCGTTTTCCGGCACTTCGCTTAAGCTGATAGGACGAATACTT
>JAYVBN010000640.1:0-7219 GCA_043750455.1 Bacteroidia bacterium
AATTTTTGCCCGCTTTGATATTTAAAGTCATTTTAAATTTTGCCGCCCGGTTCGGATAATCGGTTATAAATCCATCAACACCCATTCCTTTCAAAATAAGCATATCATCAATCTCGTTCACCGTCCAGGGAACAACTCTAAGCTTATGGCTAGTGGTGTGAGATTTTTTATCAGTCAACTCGGGTTGAGTAACAATTTTAGTATGAAGGTAATTCACACTTTCATTGGTAAGCAATTTAAAATCGGGGCTGTAGATGGAAGGGATAAATCCCAGGGCACTTAAATTCTGATCGACCGGCTTTTTATTTTCTATTAAAGCAGCAAGCCGAACTTCGGGATGATTTTTGTGCCAGTATTTCAAGACTCTAAAATCAAATGATTGAATGACCAATCGATCCAACGGAATGTACTGATCTACAAGGCTAAAAACGAGTTCAGAATATTCCTCGGGGGATGGATGAAATTTATTATCACTTTGGGGCGAACTCTTGATCTCTATATTATAATCCACTTCATAGGTTGAAAAATTTTTGATGTGATTTTCAACTGCAATAATTACATCGGTCAATAGTGGCTTGAAGATTCTCATTTTCTGTTGTTCCGGGAACCGTTGATTCCCTTTCGATCCACAATCGTATTGTTTTACATCATTGTAAGTCATTTGATAAATATTGTGCTTCATCTCATCCTGTTTAAGGATTTCATTCCCATTGGGGTCAAGGCAAATCTCGGCAGACATCCAGGGTTCATGTGAAACCACCACCTGTTTGTCCTTGGTGATAGCTACATCCAGCTCAACAGTTGTAACACCTGAATCCAAGGCCATTAAAAAAGCGGGGATGGTGTTCTCCGGCCTTAAGCCTCTTGCTCCACGGTGGCCCTGAATGTCGAATTTTGGGATGTACACCTGGGCTGATACTGGGAGAGTCATTAATAAAGTTAAGGCTAAAAATATAATGCGCATACACAAAGGTAGTGATTGATAACTATCTGAGATCAATTTGCAGTGTCTTGATTTTGAATGAAAGTGTTTAGATTTGTTTGCAACCCACGACTAAACAATCACACATGTCTCACTGGAAAATCAAGCTCTCACTCTTTCTCAACTATTTTGTCTTTGCTATTCTGCTCAACAGCGTGGGCACAGTTATTTTACAAGTGCAAGGCAATTATGGCGTATCCGAATCTTCGGCCAGTATATTAGAAGCATTTAAAGACTTAAGTATTGCTTCCGTTTCTTTTTTGGTTGCCTCGTATATCACGCGAATCGGATATAAGAATTCGATGCTCATTGCGCTGGGCTTTGTGGCAATTGCTTGTTTGCTAATGCCATCACTCAACAGCTTTGCCATGACGAAAGTATTGTTTGCAGTTACGGGCACTTCATTCGCATTAATTAAGGTTTCGGTGTATGCTACCATTGGCATTGTGACCAACAACAAAAAAGAGCACGCAAGCTTTATGAATTTTATCGAATCATTTTTTATGGTGGGCATCCTTACCGGCTATTTTATTTTCAGCGCTTTCGTGGACGATGGCAACCCACAGTCTACAGCTTGGCTGACGGTCTATTATTTGTTGGCAGGAATTGCGCTCGTTGCCTTCTTGCTTTTGCTCAGCACCAAACTGGATGAATCATCGGTGCAGACAAGCGCCTCAAAACCGTTTCTGGAAGATTTCACCGACATGATCAAACTTGCCATTACACCTTTGGTGCTCGTATTCATCGTAAGCGCCTTCACCTATGTTTTGATTGAGCAAAGTATTATGAGCTGGCTGCCCACCTTCAATAGTAAAGTGCTTCATCTGCCAACAACTTTAAGTATTCAAATGGCAAGTATACTGGCGGCCTCTACCGCCATTGGAAGATTTAGCGCGGGTTTTGCCTTACAAAAGATTCATTGGTTCGCTGTTTTAATTGTTTGTTTAGTCGCGGCAAGTGTGTTGGTGTTGGTCGCTATCCCGTTGGCACAAAATAACGGAGGCGAAGTGACAGGCTGGGGCAATGCGCCATTGGGTGCATTTGTGTTTCCGTTGATCGGATTGTTTATCGCCCCAATTTATCCTGCGATCAACTCTGTCATCTTAAGTACGCTACCTGCGAGGCAACATGGTTCTATGTCGGGATTGATTGTTATTTTCTCTGCCTTGGGTGGAACAACAGGCTCTATCATTACCGGAAATATTTTTGAAGCGTATGGTGGCCAGACTGCTTTTTACTTTTCATTAGTACCCATTGGAATTTTAATAGTCTGCCTTTTCTTCTTTAACAGGATACAGAAAAAGTCAGAGGCGAAGATTGAGTTTAGTTCGAAGGGCGGACATTAGTAAATTGACAATTAGCAAATAGGCAATTGACAATACTTAGACTAAAAAAATAATGATATGAACCCAGATGAAGAAAAATTCAGCGAAGATCCCGCAGAGAACCTTCGCATGGAAAATGAATTGCTGAAACTAAAATTACAAGCTCAGTTTGGCGCTAAGTTGGGCGAGGGGGAAAATCTTCCACCTGATATTGAAAATGAGTTTTTAAAAAATGTTTACGCCTTCGAACAAAATCTTGGCGATTACAAGCCTATAAAAGTAGTTGAGCTTTTAGGGTCACCTGATTTTAAAAAAGCAGCAGACCTGGATGATGAGCTTGTTAAAAAAGAATATGATAGGCTAATCGAATTGATGGAGAGTAAATCCATTGCCGTGGATTTTATTCGACCCAGGAATGAGCGGTTCATGTATCAATTCATCACCGGAGAATTGTTTGATCACGAGACCGATAACAGTATGCCAGGAATGACCACACACTTTATTTATGAAGAATTTCATCCCGACCATGACCTGGATATTCGCAGCCGAACTGACGATTTCTTACGGGATTGGTTCAGAAAGGAATTTAATGAATTCAGTTCTGAATTAGGCTATCAATTTATTTTGGCAAATGGCCAGACATTGACGCGGGAAGAAACGCTAACGAAAATCCAAAACCTTTTTGACTGTTATACTTCATTTACTAATTGTCAGGTGGCGATGGGGGAAGTTAAGTTCCAGTGGTACGAAGAAACACAAACAGGAATGGGGCACGCAGAAGGCGGTGTGAAATACGATGCTGTCATGGAAACGGGAGAAATCGTTCATTTTGAAGGGCCATTCAAACTATACCTATCTAATGAAGATGGCTGGTGGAGTGTTTGCTATTTTGTGTTTCCTGGGTTTGAGTGGTGAAGTTTAATTTGAAGCGGGGCATTAATTTTACAGAAATGAAAGAACCTCAAATCCACGAACTCGATCTCCTCTTTGAAGAAGTTCAATTGAATAATATTCTCGGTGATGGCAAAACATTTCCAGATTGTGTACCCAAGCGTTTGCTTAGTGAAATCAATGCCGACTATTTAAAGAGTCGCATGGCTGTTGGGTTTGACCTTAAAAAATTTGTGGACGAAAATTTCTTTCTGCCAAAAGCGTATTCAACAGATTATAAATCTGATACTTCAAAATCTCCAGAACAACACATCAACGCCCTTTGGAAAGTCTTGACCAGGACACCAGACGAGGAAGGCGGTTCATTAATACCCTTACCTCATCCCTACATCGTTCCCGGTGGTCGCTTTCGCGAAATCTATTATTGGGATAGCTACTTTACCATGTTGGGATTGCGAGTCTCTGGTCGGGTTGATTTGATCCAACACATGATTGATAACTTTTCTTTTCTCATTGATCATGTTGGATACATCCCCAATGGAAATCGTACGTATTTCATTGGCCGCTCGCAGCCTCCCTTCTTTTCATTGATGGTAAAACTCCTTCGCGATGAAGAAGAAAAAATGGAGAAAGAGGGAAAAGAGGAGGAAGAAGGAGCACTTGTAAAATATCTTCCTCAACTGGAAAAGGAATATCAGTTTTGGATGAAAGGTGTTAGCGACCTCAATGCAACACAGACATCACAATATAGAGTCGTGCGAATGGAAGATGGCTCTGTGCTCAATCGTTACTGGGACGAACACAACACACCAAGACCAGAAGCCTACAAAGAAGATGTTGAACTCTCCCATCAATCAAAACAAAAACCGGAAGAACTATATCGTCATTTGCGTGCTGCAGCTGAATCAGGTTGGGACTTTAGCAGCCGGTGGTTTAAGGATAAATCATTTGCTTCCATCCACACTACAGAAATCATTCCGGTGGATTTAAATTGCTTGCTCCTTCATCTCGAACAAACTTTAGCAGAAGCATATCAACTTGCAGGCAATAGTTTAAAGTCGGCAGAGTATTTTTCGTTATCCACTAAAAGAAAAATAGCGATTAAAAAATATTGCTGGAGTGAGGAGAAGAAATTCTTTTTTGATTTTGACTTTGTAGTCAACAAACAAAAAGAGTATTATACATTGGCTGCCGCTTTTCCATTATTCTTTGAAGTTGCTTCGCCAGATCAGGCAATTGCTACTGCTAAACTATTGGAAGAAAAATTCCTCAAGCCAGGCGGCATGACCACTACAATCGAAAACAGCGGCCAACAATGGGACGCACCCAATGGCTGGGCTCCGTTGCAATGGATCGCTTACAAAGGTTTGCTCAATTATGGATTGGATGAGTTAGCGAATCAATTAAAATCAAACTGGACGAATGCAAATCTGAAAGTCTATCAGAAAACCGGAAAGATGACAGAGAAGTATGATGTGTGGAGCGATAATGCTGAAGCCAGTGGTGGTGAGTATCCCAATCAGGATGGTTTTGGTTGGACGAATGGGGTTTATCTAGCAATGAACAAAGAATAATTTTTTTAAAGTGAATGACATTTTTAACCAGGATATGCATTAAAAAAAATAGCCCCGACCTTTAGGTCGGGGAAACAAATAAAATAATAATGGGCTTTAGCCCAATTCAATTTTGGCTAAAGCCAAATTCAATTCCTCGTATCTACCCCGACCTAAAGGTCGGGGCTATTGCATAATCTGGTTTAACGCCTATCTCTTTCTTATGCACATCCCCTTTCAGGAGACGATGCTCGACTGAAAAATACCATTTATATTAGCTCACGGTCTCTACTTTGATTTAACATCCATATGAATTTTAAAGAAATAATTGAAGGCGTGTATTACGATGTAAAGGATATTGATGACCGGGGTAAGCTGGCATCCTATATTCCAGAACTAGCGCAGGTGAATCCTAAAAGGTTTGGTATTCACCTGTCTACCGTTAATAATTACCAATTTGGAGTGGGCCACTATGCAGAGAAATTTTCTATTCAAAGTATTGCGAAAGTGCTGGCCCTTACGCTGGCTTATAAAATAAAGAATCAGAGTATCTGGAAGCGGGTTGGTATCGAGCCTTCCGGAACGGCATTTAATTCCCTGGTTCAATTAGAGGCAGACAAGGGCATCCCCAGAAATCCATTTATTAATGCTGGCGCCATGGTTATTGCGGATATACTGGTGACTCATTTAAAGAATCCGAAGAAAGATTTTATTGCTTTTGTGCGAAGCCTTTCGAATAACCCCGGGATCCATTATTCAGAAACGGTAGCGGCATCGGAGAAATCGGTGGGCTATCGGAATGTGGCGCTTTGTAATTTCATTAAATCATTTGGCAACATAGAAAACCAGCCCGAAGTCGTACTCGATTTCTATTTTGATCTTTGCTCTATTGAAATGAATTGCCGCGAGCTTTCCGAAACATTTTTGTTTTTAGCGCACGATGGCAAAACTTTAAGCGGTATGCCCGTTTTAACAAACAATCAAACCAAAAGAATAAATGCGCTCATGCAGACCTGTGGATTTTATGATGAGTCTGGAGAGTTTGCTTTCAAAGTTGGGCTGCCCGGCAAAAGTGGAGTGGGCGGTGGTATCATCGCTGTTAATCCGGATCGATATACCATTGCGGTCTGGAGCCCGAGGCTGAATTCGAAAGGGAATTCATATAAAGGCGTTCGGGTGCTCGAAAAGTTTACAGCAAAAACAGAGTCTTCAATTTTTTAATGAACGGCTCTGGCGAAAATCTATCCCTTGTCCTCACTTCGAAAGGAGCGTTACTTATCTACTTGTATCTTGCATGTTGATGAAGAACGCTAGCAATGGCTAAGGTGACCCAATCAATTGGATTTCCAAAAAATTGAGACATTCTTTACCGCAAACAAGTTTTCGTAAAGAAGCACCTAAGCGTATTAAATGATTTTTTTTGTAAATTGAGTAGTTTAGAAGGCATGAAAAAAATAAGAGAAATTGAAATGCGTGGTATAAATGCGGTGAAGAAATTGCGCATTAGCAGGCTCAGTCAGGGTGATTTTTTCATGATCAACTCAAATTCATTGCCCCCTGATCAATGTTATTTAGAGTACCCTGGAGGAATCATCAAGCTGGCGATTTATGAGTCGGGTGGAAAGAATTTCACAATTGTACATGAACTTGAAACCGAAGAAAGCGCGAACCTGCTGAAGAAGTACAACCTCGAATTAATCCACTAGCATTGCCGGAACTGCACATAATTACCGGCTCAAATGGCGCTGGGAAATCCTCTGTCGGACCGGAGTACCTCCCACCTCAGATTAGAAAAGTTTGTACTGTTTTCGATGGCGATAAGCTCTCACTCGATAAAACGAAAGAGTTACTTGCTACAAATTTACATAGTCGTAAGGATGCCAAAACTTTAGCCAATGAATGGATTGGCGTTCATTTCAATAAAGAGGTAAAGAAAGCCATTAGCAAGGCAGACCATTTTGCATACGAGGGACATTTCAGAGAAACTTCTACGTGGAAGGTTATCGACAAATTTAAGAGAAAGGGATATAGCGTTCATATGATTTTCTTCGGCCTGATCAACGTTGAACGTTCAAAGATGCGTGTCTTAGAGCGTGCGCTAAGGGGAGGGCATAATGTAAGTCCAGCCGAGATTGATTTGAACTATCATGGAAATTTATTGCAGCTAGATCGTCATTTTAAAAAACTAGATCAACTTAGAATCATAGATACCTCAGAAACAGCCCCAAAAGTATTATTGGAATTACTGAATAATGAAGTCGTTTTCTGTGCTCCTTTCTCGCAACTACCTGATTGGTTCACTACCTATTTGATAAATATTACCAGACGCACATTTCCGAATATCTAAATAGCAAGGTGGGTTTATTCGGCAGCCGTCACTTCGATGGAGCGTAACCGTATTCAATAAGCATTGACTAATCCACACGCGACTGACTTTGTCCACCGAAACGAAAGTGAAGGTGGAGAAG
>JAYVBN010000641.1:0-10122 GCA_043750455.1 Bacteroidia bacterium
ATACTTACCGAATTCATCCATACTTAAAATAATTGAGAGCATTAATTCGCAACACACATTTCTCATTGCCGATGCCTGTTTTTCAGGGTCGCTTTTTACAGATACAAACAGAGGGGGTTCAGGCTATATTGATAAAGTTGAAAAAATCCAGTCGCGATGGGGCCTGGCTTCTGGCAGGCTAGAAGTGGTTTCAGATGGGGAGATTGGCTCCAACAGTCCTTTTGCAAGGATACTCTTAAGTTTTTTAAGGGGAAATCCCAAAACTGAATTTGCAGTAGGCGAGCTTATACAACATGTTAAAATGAAAGTCGCGGAAGAATCGGGGCAGACCCCTATTGGCAGCCCGTTAAGACTGAGTGGCGATGAAGGGGGTGAGTTCGTTTTTCGCAAAAAGGCTCAACCTGAAGGTTTAAAAAAAGAGTAAAATGTAGGTCACCCTAACCAACCCTTTTGTAAAAAATTGCGTGCTATCTTTAGTGTACAAATATTTAGTCAATTAACGACAAAGAACTATACAACCTGTTGGATTCCTGTCAAAAAGGGAATCGGAATAGCATTGACAGGCTATATAGGGAATTCTATGCCTATGGCATGGGCATTTGTCTACGCTATTCAAGAACGCGTGAGGAGGCCATGGAGATTGTGAATGACGGGTTTATGAAAATTTTTAAAAAACTTGATAAATATTCTCAAGGCTTATCTTTTAAAGGATGGCTTAGGAAGATAATGATAAATTCAGCCATTGATTACTATCGAAGGAATGAAAAGCATTATCACAGCCTCGACATCTCTCGCGGAAAATATGAAACTTCTGTAGAAAATGTTATGGATAAACTTTCAGAGCAAGATATTATTACGGCCATACAATGCCTGCCTCCCTCGTATCGTATGGTTTTTAACTTGTATGTGATAGAGGGATATAAGCACCAGGAAATTGCAAACCAATTAAATATTAGTGAGGGCACCTCCAAATCAAATTTGGCAATAGCCCGTAGTAAGTTGCAAAAAATATTAATCGCTGAGCAGGGGGAGAGACTTATACAAGAGAATAATGGATGACAATCAATTTGATGATATTATAAAAGGGAAAGTAGGCGACTATCAGGAGCCTGGCTTCGATCCTGCTGCCCTTGCCGATTTGCATTACCGGATGGCAGCAGCCGATGCCGTTTGGCCTTGGTATTCCCGCTACAGAACAGAGCTCTTCGTTGGCACGGGTTTGATTCTATGCACCTTGATTATTTTATGGAACCAATGGTTTTTGAGCAATAGAGAAAACATGTTTCTTATGGATAACCTTCTGGCTTCAAAAAATAGTGAGGAACAGATCAAACTTCAGAATGAAATCAACTATTTAAAAAGTATTCAGCCAGACACCATTAAAATTATTGAATTCAGAGAGCAAAATTCAATAGGATATTCGGCTCTACTTAATAGGATTGCGAATCTTGAATCTAATCTCGAAAGATATGCGAGCCGTTCCATTGAGAAACAAATACTCTCTGGTTTGGACTCCGTTCCATCGCAAAAGGAATTTTTCAGTGAACATGACCAACATATTATAAATAATCCTCAAAGGTTAGTGCCCAGACAAATAGAAAGGGAAAGTGCTCGCGCCCAATGGAATGACATGTATGAGAGCATTGAAAAAAAGGAGCGATCATTGTCTGTAAAAGCTATGCGCGATATTGAAGACCACTATCAAAAGGGAATCGGGATTAGAATTGGCCCCACTCTTGAGTTATCGAAGGGATTTTATTCCGTTGGAAGCGGTCGGGTGGATGTAGCTGGAGGTTTGCTTGCTGACTTCATTTTATCTCCATCACTTAGCCTTGAAACCGGTGGAAAATATGCACATCGTGTATATCAAATTTCTGATCAGGATGATCTGGCTACCACACAGCTTCCAAATGTTGAGCAGAACTTGGGGTTGCCAAAAAATGCAGATATTGATTCCTGGATTCTGGAAATCCCTATTAATCTTAAGTATCGGTATCCGACTTCGCTAAAAAGCCACTTACTTGGGGGTATTGGTTTTTCTTCCATGCTCTTTACACGACAGTTGCTTGAGTACGACTATAATTTTGATGGCAATTCCTCCGCTACAATTTATTCTATTTACAACCACAGGAAACCTCAACTATATTTTGGGACAATAAATTTTTCGTTAGGCTTAAGCAATCAGACGAAGACGAAAAAGATAATTGAAACCTCACTTTATTATCAACACGGGTTAGGTACCATCGGTGTTGAAAATACCAAGCAAAGCTTTCTTGGCATACGAAGTGTTTATTGGTTTAAAATTCGATGAGGGGTTGCAAGGTTTTTGGCCAATTCAAATACACTGTTAATTTTCCAACTACACTTTTATCTCTTGCCCTTCAGGCTCCGCTTCTTCGGGCACTTCATCCCAATTTTTAGGCTCTTCGTTGTGCAAGTATTCCAGGATTTTTTGTTCCACCTGTTTAAGCTTAAGGGCTTTTAGAAATTTTCCGTTGCGAGCTAGAATTAACCTGCCAGTCTCTTCCGATATGGCAATCACTAACGTATCTGTTGTTTCAGACATGCCAATGGCCGACCTGTGTCGCAATCCAAAATGTGTGGGCAAATGATCATTTTCACTTACAGGCAATACACAGCGTGCAGCTTTTATGCGGCCTTTATATATAAGCACCGCTCCATCGTGGAGTGGGCCATTTTTATTGAAGATGGAAAGCAACAAACGCTTGGTGACCTCGGCATCTAAGCGGTCACCAGTTTGACTGTAAAATTTCAATTCGGTATCGCGCGATAAAACAATAAGGGCACCAGTGCGAGTGGCCTTTAGGGTTTTGGCGGCATCGATTACCTCCTGAATGTCAAAGTCATCGTGGTAGTCATTGCGCCAACTTGCGAGAGACTTTAAAAAAGTATCTCGGTTAAATTCTGTGCTGCGGCCAATCACCAATAGAAATTTTCTAATCTCTGGCTGAAATAAAATGATCATCGCCAAAACACCAACGCCCATGAACTGACCCAATATGGTGGACAGTAACTCCATCTGTGCTGCGCGTACGATTAAGTAAACGAGGTAAAGCGCAAGTATCCCTAAGAAAATATTAACAGCTATACTTCCACGGATAAGTTTATATATCTGGTACAATAAAATTGCCACCAGGGTAATGTCTACCAGATCTACCCAACTGATATCCAGAAACCCAACTTTGAATACAAAAATCATTGCTACAAATTTAACAAGACCTACGCCCAATGCCTAATGAAGAATTAATTAGTCACCCAATCAACTTTACCAACTTAACTACTTCCATGGCTTCTTTCACATCATGCACACGTAAAATACCAGCTCCTTTTAATAGTGCAACTGTATGTAGTGCTGTTGTCCCATTCAGTGCTTCTTCGGGTTTAATAGATAAGGTTTTCCAAATGGTGGATTTTCTTGAAAGCCCGACAAGCATGGGCTTCTCAAGTACTTTCAAATAGTCTAGTTTTTTAAGAAGTTCAAAATTTTGATCAATTGTTTTTGCAAAACCAAATCCCGGATCGATGATGATATCCTTTATCCCTAATGCTTGAAAGGCATATATTTTCTGATGAAAATAGTTAATCATTTCCTTCAATAGGTTTTCATAATTTGTCTGTGATGTCATGGATTGTGGAGTGCCTTGCATATGCATGAGGATGTATGGAACATTTAAAGAGGCCACAACCTCAGGCATTTTTTTGTCCAACGATCCACCCGAAATATCATTGATCAAACCCGCCCCTGCCTCCACGGCAAGTTTGGCAATCGTACTTCTGAAGGTATCAACTGAAATAATGCAATCTGGAAATTTTTTAAGAGCAACCTCTACAGCAGGAAGCACCCGGCTCTTTTCTTCCTCTTCACTGATGTCTTTTGCCCCCGGCCGTGAAGAGTAGCCACCAATATCGATGAATGTCGCGCCTTCCTTCAGCATTTTTTCAATCTGCTTCAGAATCTGAGTTTCTTCAATAAATTTTCCTCCATCAAAAAAGCTGTCAGGGGTTATGTTCAAAATACCCATCACCTTGGGCTCCGATAAATCAATAAGCTTTTCTTTTACAAGAATTGTTTTGTTGATTTTAAAAAAATTTTCAGAACTCATTTTTTTGCTACGATCTATGGGACAACATGGCTTGTATTTGCGGCAGATTCATATCACCTGTTAATTATTATGTAAAATTTTCTAATTACTCTATAAATACAAAAAATCCTGATCTATTTTGCACTTGATTATGAATGAACAAACCGCCATCGAATATAAGGAGGTAATTGCCGCCTGCAAAGCCTTGTTTGCCAAGAAAACAAAAGACTACGGTACAGCTTGGCGAATCTTGCGATTACCCTCCATCACCGACCAGATCTATATTAAGGCTCAGCGCATCAGAAGTATTCAAGAGAAGGGCGTGCAAAAAGTGGGCGATCCCATCAAGGATGAATTCACAGGTATAATTAATTATTGTGTCATTGCGTTGATTCAAATGCAGCTTATGGATTCAGATAAAATGGAAATGAATTTTGAGGAACTTGAGCTGCTTTATGATGGTACAACAAACGAAACATTTGATCTTCTTCAAAATAAAAACCACGATTATGGAGAGGCGTGGCGTGAAATGCGTGTTGGCTCAATGACGGATATCATTTTGATGAAACTCCTACGTGTGAAGCAGATTGAAGATAACCAGGGGAAGACCTTAGTCAGCGAAGGTGTAAAGGCGAACTATCAGGACATGATCAATTACGCAGTGTTTTGTTTAATTAAATTGTCGACAATCAACTGATCACAGTTATGGACTACGTATTATGAAAAAATTCATCGACCAATTCTCCCGCTTTTTTGTTGGCGGACTTTTTATTTTTTCAGGTCTCATCAAATTGAATGACCCTATTGGCACTGAGATTAAGTTGGAAGAATACTTCGAGGTTTTTGCTGCAGACTTTGGTTCATTCTTCCATTACTTTATTCCATGGGCACTGGAGATAGGCATGATTATGATTGTACTGGAGTTGGCTTTGGGAGTGGCCATTCTTGTTTACTATCGCATGAACCAAACCACCTGGATACTTTTGGGGTTAATGGTGTTCTTTACCTTTTTGACTTTCTACTCTGCCTATTTTAATAAAGTAACTGACTGCGGCTGTTTTGGTGATGCTATCAAATTAACCCCCTGGGAATCGTTTTATAAAGACATCATACTAATGGTGTTTGTCCTTCACCTGTTCTGGTACCGAAATAAATTTGTGCCAACACTGCGTACACGCGAAGGGCATGCGCTTATTGGTGCTGTAGTGGTTATAAGTTTCTTTCTTGGCCTATATGCAATACGTCATTTGCCATTTCTTGATTTTAGAGCTTACAAAATAGGCAACAATATTCCACAACAGATGATCCCGTCAGAGTCGCCAATAATAGAGTACACTTTTGAAAAGGGAACAGAGAAGATTTCGTCAACAAAATTCTTAACGGATGAGGGATTAAAATATGTTTCTTCAAAAGTATTGAATGAAGAAGAAGCAAAGCCAAAAATTACTGACTATTTAGTGACTAGCCCGGAAGGCGAAGATATGACTCCTTATACTTTTCAAGGCGCTAAGCTGCTGATCACTATTTATGATGTTTCAAAAGCGTCAGCTGATAACATAGAAGACATTAAGACACTCATAGGTTCATTAGATGGAAAAGTGGATGCTTTTGTGCTGACCTCATCTTTAGCCGAGCAAATGGAGGCGTTCAGACATGAGCATCAGTTGGCGATTCCGTATTACTATGCAGATGCTACTGTTTTAAAAACGATTATCCGTTCTAATCCAGGTATTTCACTTTGGAAAGATGGAACCGTGCTGGGCAACTGGCATCATAACAATACGCCCAATGCAGATAATATCCTTGATTTGTTGAAATGAAAACGCAGGCAGGAAAATAGCCACAGATTAACAGATTAATTTATGAACAAAAAAGTTTCGCGTGAAATATTTAATAATTGAATATCAATCGAAAAAAGGACAGTTTATAATCAGTGAACCTGCCTTGTCGGCAGACAGGTCTGTGGCAACATGATTATGAAAATATTTCTCATTGGCCTTCCGGGTTCTGGAAAATCTACCATCGGAAAATCCCTTGCGCTGGAATTGTCTTGTCCCTTTATCGACTTAGATCAGGAAATAGAAAAGCAAGAGGGAAGAACAATCAAGCAAATTTTTAAACAGATGCACGAGGGTTATTTTCGTCAGCTTGAATCCAAAGCATTAAAAAAATACTGCCAATCCGCAGATTCATTTGTGATGGCAACTGGGGGCGGGACTCCGTGTTTTTTTGACAACATGGGACAGATCAATCAGGCAGGCAAGAGTATTTTTTTAGATGTGCCTACAAAAGTAATTGCAAAGCGGATCATGAACTCGCATGTCTCTGAGCGGCCACTCTTTTCTACTGACAATGCCGAAAGTCTAAAAGATCGCGTTGAGTTCATGCGCTCGCAACGCATCAATTTTTATAAGCAGGCACATTTCACAATTGCCAGTGAGCATATTGTGATGAAGGATCTCATTGAGTTAGTTAAGTCCTAAATCAACTATTTTGGGAATAGTTTTGTGCGACCAATATCTATTTAAAATGGAAACCCCAGCGTTATCAATACATTTGTATTGCGTTGGTCATAGGTAACCAACGGACTTGTTGAAGAGTTGACCCGATAGGGACGATAGGAGTTGTTTCCCTGACTGTATATCATTGCCAGGTCAACGTAAAACTTTTCTGCCCGATAACCCGCGCCTCCTGAAATACTTTGCACGACACGCGACACATTGTTTTGTTCCGATTTAAAAGGCTCTGGCATATAACTAAAACCGCCTCTGAACCTGAGTTGATTGTAGCGAAACTCTCCGCCCAGGCGAAGGTTGATCACTGATTGATAGAGTGAATTTATTTTGTCATTATCGTTGCTGTAGGAGATGCCATCAGTTCCTGCACCATACTTTGTGGTACTATAATTTAAACTTTCAATATCCGCTGTAATAAATCCATGTTTCTGTATGAAGAATGCAACCCCCGCACTTAACTTCCAAGGAGTTGTCAACTTGTAGTCAGAGTTAATCAAATCAGTTTGGGCACTCTCATTATTGATAAACTCACCGGGCAGGTATTCAAAATTTTTCCAGGAGGTATTCATGGAAGCACTATAGCTGTCGGTAAGTTGATAGGCAGTGGGTGTTGTGGCAGAAGCGCCAAACTGAATAAAATCAACCGGCCTGAAGATGATTCCCAATGAGGCATTAATTCCAGATCCTCTTATCTCCAGCGTTTCTTCAAGCAATAAATCAGATAAAGGCTCACCAACAAAATCTTCCGTATAAAACTTTTTTGATTTATATCGGATGGATGCAAGGCCAACACCTGCGCCAACAAAGACTTTATCATTGAAGTTGGCACCATATGAAAAATTCCATTGATTTTGAGCGCCTCTTGTTTCTATTCTTTCCTCTTGTGCAGGAATGCCGGCAACATCTGTAAAATATTCTGTGTTGCTGTTATTGGGATCGAGAATGGTACTTTCACCAATCAAATAATTATTGTAAGCCAATTCGGTAGGAGTGTTAAAAAGAGCACCGCCACTTTTGAATTGCTGGGGCGTGCCCCCAGTAGCATCTTCAATAAAATAGTCGATAATTGAGTTATCCTTATTTGTGCCCTTGTAATAGAGGTTGCGATTGAAATCATTTATTCGAGTATATGAAATAGAAAAGGTTCCACTTTGCAGTGCCTTGAGTTTTAAATCATCGTTATGAAAAGAAAGACTTATGCCCGGAATATTTAGTGTAGACTTGGAAGCGTTTGTGTTTTGGCTCAGGTGATCGGCCGATACATTTGAAAAATTGAGAGCTGGCGTAAAAGCAAACTCTGAACGATTATACATCCCAAGCCCTGCTGGATTTGAATATCCGCTGCTGTAATCCCCGCCAAGCGCTACCTGCGCACCACCCATTCCCTGAATCCTGGCACTGCCGCCTGGCTGTGTGCGACTAAACAGTAGAGCCGTTTCGGTAAAACTCTGTGCTATTGTCTGTTGGAAAATGAACAAAATAATTCCAATGAGCAAAAGCCCCTTTAAATTTTTCATACTTAAAAGTTGTTTGAATTAATCCCTGCCTCTTGAGCGCGATCCTCCTCCACTACTTCCACTTGACGAGCTTCCCGAGGAACTACCTCCAGAGTAGCTACTTCTGGAGCCGCTGTCAACAGAACTTCGTGAAGAACTATTTCCCCAGTCCGAACTTTGTCTTCCTGTTGAATTAGATGAACTGTTGTTCCATCCTGTGCGCGAGTCACTGCTTGAACGAGAGGTATTATCTGTCCACATTGACCGTGATGGATTTTTGTCTGGATCTCTTTTCCAGTTGCGATCGTAATATTGACTTTGATCTTCCGAACGGCTTCTTCCATTAGAAACTACCCTGCCATCACGAATATAGCCTGTTTCGGGTCTTGAGCGATCAATTGCATTATCAGTATCGCTGCTTCTGTTAGCCCTTTTACCATACACAGCTGGGTTGCGATAATCTCCTCCGTTGTTAATGACGGTCATGTTGTTTCCATAATAATTTGATCCATAACCGCCATAAGGCATTCCGTAGCCAATGCTATTATTAGGAAAATAACCTCCTCCATAACCATAGTTCCATGGGCTTCCCCAACTATTTCCAAACCCATAATTCATACCGCCAAACCCTCCGGAATTCATTCCGCCATAGCTAAATCCTAACATAGATGACCAGCCAGGTTGGTAAGGTTGGAAACCGCCCATGCCCCAAGGTGAGTAAAAGCTGCTGTATGGAGAACCAAAGCCTGAATTCATACCGTATGTATTCATGCCATATCCACCGTAAGGGCTGTTGTAAAAGTTATTGCTGCAGTTGCAATTATTGCTAGCCAGATTTTGATTGACACTAACCGGTTGATAGCCTGAAACAAAATATTGGGCATCGTTATTCGCCAAAGAAGGATTCGTTTTAAGTCTATTTGTGTATTCAGGATTAACACTTCTTCCCGAATAGCTATCAGTAGGATTGATGGGCGAGGCTTTCACCGCCTGTATATCTTGCTGCTTGTATTGTTTCGCAAGAACTACCTCCTTGGATGCATTTAGTTGAACCCTGTCTTTTGAGTTGAAATACATGTCGTCATGTTCAACTTGGCCAAAAGCTGCAGTTATTGCAAACATTGCCAATCCAGTCAATAAAGTGTATTTCGCTTTCATAGTCATTTTTTTAATCACCATTACTAACGTAAATCTACACAGAGTGGTGCCTGTAACCAATAAAATACTAGGGTTTAAGCATGGTAGTTATGCCAACACCGGAATCTAATGTTTAACGGTTAGTTCCGGGAACCCACGGTAATTCGCAAACAGTTGGTTATTTATATTAAGTTCCAGTCGAAAATATGCGGAATAGCTACATATGGATCGAATTTCCTTGTAATAATTTGAAATTCGTGATGGCTTTTAGGATAATACCATTAATTTTTTGGATTCTGCTTATTGTGCAGCCAGCCACTGCCCAATCTTATTTTTTTATCCGTCCTAATTTAGGTTTAAATTTCCCAACATCCCGTCTATTGGTAAGTGTGCCCGATCCTTCTTTTAAATACCTCACCTTTGACGTAAACCTAAATGTAGGAATAGACTTTGTATATGAGCGGAATGAGCGGTTTCAATTTTATACCGGCTGGAGCAGTGGATTAATAGGGTATGGATTTAAGTTTTCGGTGTGGAGACCTACAAGCCATTCGAGATACACCCATAATAGTGGTTTCACCGTTCATCGTATTCCCCTGGGCATACAGTATAATATTGGGAGAGTTCGTGGATTATATTCCAAGAAGAGAGCAGCAACTATCAAGGATATTTCACCGGCTATAAATCAAAAAGATGTTTACTATCGATTGAGATTTAAAGTAAAATTAATCGCGGGGTTTTCGCTGGATTATTTAAATAGATATACTGATGAGGGGCTGCCGCGGGAAGTAAACTATTATTACCCTGAGGATGGACAGCTGGTTTACTATCGAACTGTTGAAATGGTAAACCCAAGGAGATTGGGGCTAG
>JAYVBN010000642.1:0-3468 GCA_043750455.1 Bacteroidia bacterium
AAATATTTTTGGATGAAGTAACGGAATCTGCGAAGAAATCCGATACCCCTAAAAAATTTATACCGCAGAAAATAATACTATCTCCCGAATTGATCGTCCGGCAGTCATCTTTGAAAAAGAAAATAAATTAGACTAATCAATCAACTCTAATTCGCTTATGAGTTTCCTTACAGAAGACTTTTTACTAACTAACAAATTCGCGAAAACGCTTTATCATAACTATGCCAAGAGCCTTCCGATAATCGATTATCATTGCCATCTGTCCCCACAGGATATTGCTAATGACAGACAATTTGACAACCTGACCAAAATTTGGCTGGATGGCGATCATTATAAATGGCGAGCTATGCGCACACTCGGCATCGAGGAAAAGTACATTACAGGAAATGCCTCAGATGAAGAAAAATTCAAAAAGTGGTCCTATGCTGTTCCTTATACTTTGCGGAATCCACTTTATCACTGGACTCATTTAGAACTAAGCCGATACTTTGGAATCGATCAATTACTAACACCAGATTCGGCACTAGAAATCTACTCAAATGGTTCAGCTAAACTGAAAGACAAGTCGCATCACACACGCGGACTGCTTACTGGAATGAATGTTGAAGTCATCTGTACAACAGACGATCCGATTGATTCTCTTGAGCATCACCAAAAAATAAAGAAAGATAACTTCATCATTAAAATATTACCAGCCTTTAGACCCGACAAAGCATACGCTGTTGAGAATTCAGAAACGTATACTTCTTACTTAGAGAAACTATCCAGTGTTTCTTCTGTTGAAATCACTAACTTTTCTAAACTGATCAGTGCTCTTGAAAATCGAATCAATTACTTCGATACGAATGGCTGCAAACTTTCTGATCATGGGCTGGAACAATTATATTATCCAGAACCAGGCAATACAATAAACATTGAACAACTCTTCACTAAAATTGTGAAGCATGAAAAAATAAGTAAGCAGGAAATTGAATACTTCAAGTATTGTGTTCTAATAGAATTGGGAAGACTCTATCATACAAAGGGATGGACTCAGCAATTTCATTTAGGAGCACTTCGTAATACGAATGAGCGCATGCTGAAAACATTGGGGCCAGATACAGGCTTTGATTCGATCGGAGATTTCTCGCAAAGCAGAAACCTTTCCAAATTCCTGAACGAATTGGATAGTACTAATCAACTTACCAAGACCATTTTGTATAATCTCAATCCCGCTGATAACGAAGTGATGGCTGCCATGATTGGTAACTACAACGATGGCTCGGTGAAAGGCAAAATTCAATTTGGTTCTGGCTGGTGGTTCCTCGATCAAAAAGATGGCATGGAGAAGCAAATCAATGCTCTTTCTAACATGGGTCTGTTGAGTTGCTTTATTGGAATGCTTACTGATTCAAGAAGCTTCATCTCCTACCCTAGACATGAATACTTCAGAAGAATTTTATGCAACCTGATTGGCAAGGACGTGGAACACGGGGAGTTACCTGCTGATGAAAAATGGTTAGGAAAAATTGTAACGGACATCTGTTATCAAAACGCTAAGTCCTACTTCAATTTTTAGCTTCCTTAAATTCGCATGTTACAAAAGCTCAATCGGGAAACGGCTGGAATAAAACAAAACTATCCAGTCAAAGTACTTCAATTTGGTGATGGCAATTTCATGAGAGGATTCACGGATTGGATCATCGATATTCTGAATGAAAAGGCAGCGTTCAATGGTGCTGTTCAAATCATCCGTCCGCTTAGAAATACAAAAGAAGAAAGGAAGTTTGAGCAAGATGGGTTATATCACGTAGCCCAAAGAGGTTTATTAAACGGAAAAACAATTTCTGAAACCAGATTGATTACCTGTATTACCGGTGTGATTAATCCGTATTCTGATTTTGCGCTCTTTCTTAAATCAGCTGAAAATCCGGATCTACAATTCATTGTTTCCAACACCACAGAAGCCGGGATAACCTTTAGTGCAAATGATAAGAGTATCTATTCAATACCCGAAAGCTTTCCTGGAAAAGTAACACTCCTTCTTCATCATCGATTCAATTTCTTTAAAAAAGACAGCCAGCAGGGATTAATCTTTATTCCTACTGAGTTGATTGAAAAAAATGGGGATGCTTTGAGAGCTGCTATTCTTCAATACATAGCATACTGGAATTTACCAGATGATTTTAAGGATTGGATCATAACAAATAACACATTCTGCAATACCCTTGTAGATCGTATTGTTCCCGGCTTCCCGAAAGACAATGAGACTGAAATTCAAAAGAGCATTGGTTACGAGGATAGTCAACTGGTGATGGTGGAACCCTATTATGCGTTGATAATTGAAGCTCCTGAACACGTCAGAAAAATATTTCCGACTGAACAAGCAGGCCTTAATGTAAAATTTGTGGCCGATATTACTCCTTACCGGATAAGTAAGGTAAGAATACTAAATGGCGCACACACAACCCTGGTTCCTATTGCTTACCTGAGAGGATTGCGAACAGTTAAGGAATCAGTCGATGATTCCTATATTAGTAAATTCCTTCACAAGGTAATCCATGAAGAAATCATCCCTACGCTGGACTTACCTGAAAAGGAACTAAAACAATTTGCCGCAGATGTCATAGAACGGTTTCAAAATCCATTCATCAGACATGAGCTAATCAGTATTGCACTCAACTCCATTTCAAAGTTCAAGGTGAGAGTTCTTCCCACCATTCTGGAGTATGAAAAGCGGACCGGTAAATTACCAGAACGCTTGCTTCAGTCTTTAGCTGCCCTAATTGTATTTTATAAAGGAATTTGGAATGGTGCACCGATTCCATTAAAGGATTCACCCGAAGTGTTGACTTTTTTTTTAGAGACTTGGGAAGCAAATTCACCGGAAGATGTTGTTCAGAAAATACTGTCCAATACTTCCTTTTGGGATTGCGACCTGACAAAAATAAAGGGGTTACAAGAGTTAGTTACTCGAAAGGTTAAGGAAATAATCAGCTCCAACTAATTCTAATGTCATCAACCCAGTTATTTTACACTACTTGAACTGATCAACCGATACACCTTACCATCCGGTTTGGTAGTTATATAAAGTTCACCCTTGATGTCTCTACCAAAGCGTTCATCTACTTTCTTTGCTCCAGAAAGTTCTGATAAAGTTTTTATCGAACCATTCAAAGAAACTTGCCATTCTTTAATGGGCGCCTGACTACCCAACTTTAAATCTTTCATTTCCACATAGAACAATCTACCCTTTACGATATCGCTAAAAACAAACTTCCCAACAAGTTGTGGTAATGCCTTTCCATTGTATTCAAAACCTCCTGCAATTGCATTCCCCTCATCGTGATCATATTGAGCTACCGGATAGGTGATGTTATTTTTCGCATCATCTGCCGGAAGTGGATAAATGTTGCGCATGTTTTGTGAAGGATCAATCACAAAGGTGCCTTCACGAACTGGCCATCCACTATCGCTTCCAGCGCTAAT
>JAYVBN010000643.1:0-3997 GCA_043750455.1 Bacteroidia bacterium
CTGGCGCAATATAACTATGCAGGCTGGGCGGTGTTAGAGTGGGAGTGCTGCATCAAACATCCGGAACAAGGCGCGGAAGAGGGAGCGCCTTTTATTAAAGATCACATTATCAGAGTGACAGAAAAGGCATTCGATGATTTTGCTTCTACAGGGAAGAATCCAAAGCTCAATAAAAAAGTATTAGGAATTATTTAAACTAAAAATCAAAAATGAAAAAGATATACATTCTAATCGCAGTGGTGGCTTATGGAATAGCTATTGCATCATGCGGATCGAAAGAAAAAAAGGCTACGGAAGAATTTAATGTTAATGAATCTACTGAATCCAAGCCAGCTGTAGATTTAATTGCACAAGGTGATGCACTGGTGAAATCGAGCGATTGCAAAACATGTCATCATGCAACCAATAAAATAATAGGCCCATCACATACTGATGTAGCTAAGAAGTATGAATTTACTGAAGCAAATGTAAAAATGCTCGCACAAAAAATTATAGCTGGCGGTCAGGGAGTTTGGGGTGAAATACCGATGGCTGCCCATGCCGACATCTCAACAGATAATGCAGAGAGCATGGCACGGTACGTACTTTCTCTGGATGGCGAAAAAGAGCATTGATCGCGAAAAATATAATAGCCAAGATTCTTAACGATGAGAGGCCCAATTATTCTTGGGCTTGTCCTTTACTTGTCATTAATGTGTAACTGTGACACAAATTGCTGTCAGTTGATGGCCAATTTATTAATTAAATAATATGAAAAAATTAGCTCCTGCATTGGCTCTACTTGCTTTCCTCTTCTCCTGTACACCAGAAAAACCTCGTGTGTTGGTTTTTTCTCATACCAAAGGTTACCGGCATGCATCCATAACCGATGGAAAAGCAGCTTTGCAAAAATTAGGGCAAGAGAAAGGTTTTGAAGTAGATACTACCGAAGTGGCTGCAGATTTCAATGAGGATAATTTGAAAAAATACAACGCTGTGGTCTTCTTAAGTACCACCGGTAATGTACTTGATCAAATGCAGCAAAATGCCTTCATACGGTTTATCCAAGGCGGTGGAGGTTATGTTGGTATTCACGCTGCTGCGGATACAGAATATGACTGGTGGTGGTATGGAAAATTAGTAGGTGCTTATTTTAAAAGTCACCCGGCAACACAAGAAGCAAAGTTTAAAAAAGTAAAAGCATTTGGTACTGGAGTTAATTTGCCAGACGAGTGGATACGCACCGATGAGTTGTATAACTACAAAAAAATCGTAGATGATATCAATGTACTTTATACGCTGGATGAGACGTCTTATAAAGGTGGAGAGAATGGTGACAACCATCCAATAGCCTGGTATCATGATTTTGATGGTGGACGTTCTTTCTACACCGGCATGGGGCATACCAATGAGTCTTTTGCTGACCCTATGTATTTAGATCATGTCTATCAGGGAATTTTATATGCAGCAGGAGAGGGCAAGCCGGATCTCTCAAAAGCAAAGGAGAAGAAGATGCCGGAGGCAAACCGTTTCACTAAAGTGGTGCTTGGTTCTTTCTTTGAAGAGCCTACCGAAATGGATATTCTGCCTGATGGCCGCATCATTTTTATTGAACGCAAAGGAAATGTGAAATTGTATGATCCAAAAACGGATTCGATTCAGGTGATTAACACGTTCAATGTAGTGTCAAAGTTTGAAGATGGTATGCTGGGAATTGCGCATGATCCTGACTTTGAAACCAACAAATGGTTTTACATCTACTACTCACATCCTGAGAAGTCAGCCAACGTGTTATCACGATTTGTGTTTGATGGTGAAAAGATTGATCAAAGTTCGGAGAAGATCATGCTAGAAGTGGCCACTCAGCGAATTACTTGCTGTCATACTGCTGGATCCCTTGTGTTTGGTCCGGACAAGAATTTGTATTTATCAACTGGAGATAATGTCAATCCATTTGAATCTGACAGTTATAGTCCTGCGGATGAAAGACCTGAACGGCATCCATTTGATGCACAAGGATCATCGTCCAACACAAATGATTTGCGCGGTAAGATTTTAAGAATTCATCCTGAACCAGATGGTACCTATACAATTCCGGAAGGAAATCTTTTCCCGAAAGGAGAAGAAAAAACCCGACCCGAAATTTATGTAATGGGTAATCGCAATCCGTATAGAATTTCAGTAGATCAGAAAACTGGTTTCCTGTATTGGGGTGAAGTAGGCCCTGATGCCGGCAATGATAGTCCTGAACGCGGACCTCGCGGATATGATGAAGTGAACCAGGCGCAGAAGGCAGGTTACTTTGGTTGGCCTTTATTTGTAGGCGGTAATTACGCGTATGCAAAATATGACTTTGATAAGAAGACCGTTGGCCCACGCCATGATCCGTTTAAGCCAATCAATACATCACCCAACAACACTGGTAAAACAGAATTGCCAGCGGTGAGTCCTCCATTCATCTGGTATCCCTATGCTGAATCACCTGATTTTCCATTGATGAAAACAGGAGGACGTAACGCAATGGCAGGGCCTGTTTATTACTCTGAAAATTATAAAGGCCTGGAAGGAGCTTTCCCGGAATACTTTGATGGCAAGCTGATCATCTATGACTGGATGCGCAACTGGATGCGCCTGGTAACGATGGATGATAAGGGAGTTATTACTGACATAGAACCTTTTATGGATAATGCACAATGGGATAACACCATCGACATGGCTTATGGACCCGATGGAAAGCTATACACTTTGGAATACGGCAGACGCTGGAACTACAAGAACCTGGATGCAAAGTTGTCACGCATTGATTTCAACAAAGGAAACCGGGTGCCTAATGTTTCCTTAACCGCGAGCAAGACGTCAGGGGCGATTCCGTTGCCAGTTAATTTTTCTGCAAAAGAAAGCTCAGACCCTGATGGTGATGCAATAACTTATGAATTAGCTATTGATGGTAAGATATTAAACACAACCAACGGGGAGTTTTCATTCACGTTTGATAAGGCTGGAATTTACCATCCTATATTGACGGCTACGGATTCAAAGGGCTCGAAATCGACAGTTGAAGTGACTGTGATTGCCGGCAATGAACCTCCAGTGATTGACATTGCTATTGAAGGTAGTGATCGTTTTCTGCCAGGGGGTTCTGCGAATTATAAGGTCACAGTTAATGATAAAGAAGATGGAGGCACTGCTGATGGAAAAATTTCTTCTGATCGTGTTTTGGTAACATTAGACTTTCATCCGCAAGGATACGACATGACAAAAATTGCACAAGGTCATCAGCGTTCTGAATTGCCAGGCAAATTATTAATGGCCGAAAGCGATTGTAAGTCTTGCCACCTAATCGATCAAAAATCTGCCGGACCATCTTATCGCGATATAGCAAAGCGCTATTCAAAAGAAGTAAGGGCAGTGGAACTATTGAGTGATAAAGTTCTTAAGGGTGGCTCAGGTGTGTGGGGCGAAGTAGCAATGGCTGCACATCCTCAACTAACCAAAGCACAAGCCGTGCAAATGGTAGAATATATTTTGTCGTTAGCCAATGAGGAAAAGGTAGTTAGCCTTCCGTTAAGTGGAAAAGCAAACTTTGCAGTGCTGCCACCCCCAGGACCGACTGCTACTTCCGCTTATGTCCTGACTGTTAGCTATGAAGATAATGGTGCGAATGGGATGCCTTCGCTTTCAACGACCAAACAATTTATGCTCAAGTCACCGGCCTTGAAAATAACTGAGGCAACGGATTTGAAAGGCGGGGTTAGAAAATCTAGTGCTGCTGGGTTTGATTTTGTTGAGAACATCACTCACAACTCATCCATAACATTTACCGACATCGACCTCACAGGTGTTAACAAACTTAATTTTGCCACTATCGAAATGGGGTCGATGAAAGGCGGGGAGATTGAAGTAATGCTCGATTCTTCTGAAGGGACAAGTTTAGGGACAGTAAGTTTTGCCAATTCACCAAAAACAGAGGTGCGAAGCGGAGTATTCAGGAAGGCTACTGGAATAGCTATAAAGGGAG
>JAYVBN010000644.1:0-2110 GCA_043750455.1 Bacteroidia bacterium
GTAGTGAAATCTTCTGTGAATAAATCAAAGATCAAGATATTTATCATCCAGCAGATTGACCGTAAAGTGGATTTGGATGAGATTGCGGAATCCAAAAACATTTCGTTTAGTGAAATGATGACGGAAATTGAAAACATCTGTTACTCAGGCACACGGCTTAATTTAGATTATTACATCGATGCAGTATTAGACGAGGACAAACAAGAACAGATTTATGAATACTTCCTTAATTCAGAAACTGATAGTATCGAGGATGCCGTAGATGCAATGAAAGGTGAGGATTCCGACTTCTCTGAAGAGAACCTGAGACTCATGAGGATTAAGTTCTTGTCAGAATACGCCAATTGATCTTTAGAGTCTTAGCCTCATGACTTATAAAAAAACATCCCGTTTCATTGGCGAATTGACAAATCCGGAATCAAATTCCGGATTTGTCAAAATTTAATACCTTTGAGGTATGGTAGAACGAGTCGCCTCAACTAAATTGAAACAACTTGCCCGGAAATTTCCAGTCGTGGGACTTCTGGGTCCTCGCCAGTCTGGCAAAACAACACTCGCTAAGGAACTGTTTCCAAAAAAACCTTATGTGAGTTTTGAAAACCAAGACACCGTACATTTAGCAACACAAGATCCACGCCTTTTTCTATCTGCTTATAAAAACGGAGCAGTGTTTGACGAAATCCAACGTGCGCCTCAGTTGCTTTCTTACCTTCAAGAAATAGTTGACAACCACTCTAAAAAAGTAGGGCTGTTTATAATCACAGGCTCTCAAAATCTATTGCTGCTCGAGGCTGTTTCGCAAACACTAGCTGGCCGAATTGCATTCATTTACTTGCTCCCGTTTAGTTTATCTGAACTCGCCTCTACCCCCTATATAAAGCAAAGTTTAGAAAGTCATTTGTGGAAAGGCGGTTATCCCCGATTGTATCAGCAACGCATAGCCGCCTCCGACTATTATCCTAATTATCTACTCACTTATGTTGAACGAGATGTAAGACAAATAAAGAACATAAGTAACCTGGGACTATTTCAGCGATTTTTAAAAGTGTGCGCGACACGGGTAGGCCAGCAAATAAATTACTCAAGCATTGGCAATGACTGTGGGATCGATCAGAAAACTGTGCTTAACTGGTTAGGTATTTTAGAGGCCAGTTTTATTGCATTTCGTCTCCAACCCTTCTACAAGAATTTAGGCAAGCGACTGCTGCAGATGCCTAAATTATATTTTTATGATACAGGACTGTGTTGTTCACTTTTGGAAATTGAGAATGAAAAACAGTTAACTAACCATCCGTTACGTGGTTCGCTTTTTGAAAATCTGGTGATCCTCGAATTATTAAAAAGTCGACTGAACCGAGGCTTGCGCAGTAATTTATTCTATTGGAAAGATCGGACGGGAAATGAAATTGATATTTTACTTGATCAATCTGCTGGAACAATACCTGTTGAAATCAAATTGGCCGCTACTTTTCATCAGGGTTTTTTAAAGGGCATTCGATATTGGCAAAAACTCAACCCCAAAGTTGAAAACAGTTACCTGGTTTTTTCCGGTCAGGATGCAGTCTTGGAGAAAACAAAAATCCTCAACTGGCGCAATCTTGATTCCGTCAAAAATTAAACTGCAAGCTGCCGAATAAATTTATCTTTGCACTTTTCCGTTTATGAATATTCTGATCGTTGGTAATGGCGGGCGCGAACATGCTTTCGCTTGGAAGATCAAACAAAGCAAACAGTGCGATAAACTTTATGTTGCCCCTGGAAATGCCGGCACAGGTACGGTGGCTGAAAACGTTGCCATTGCCATTGATGACTTTGAAAAATTGGGTGACTTCTGCCTTCAACAAAAAATTGGGTTAGTACTTGTTGGGCCTGAAGTTCCGCTCGTGAAAGGCATTCGCGATTACTTTGAAACCAGTTCCAAGCTCAATTCGATTTTAATTGTTGGCCCAGGAAAAGAAGGTGCTCAACTGGAAGGAAGTAAAGATTTCTCAAAGCAGTTCATGCTAAGGAACGGTGTGCCCACTGCCAAAGCCAGAACTTTTTCAGTTTCAGAATTAGACAAGGCCTTCACCTATCTTGAATCATGCAAGCCCCCTATTGTATTGAAAGC
>JAYVBN010000645.1:0-2443 GCA_043750455.1 Bacteroidia bacterium
TCCGTAGTCTTCCAACCCTCTCAGCAAACCAAAACTTTAGGGTTGTTGTCATTAGTCCCGACCGTTGGTACGGGATAAATATTGCAACTAATGACTGAAAACTTTGAATCATAAAAATACCAATTCCAACTGCCCGCATCTCTTTTTAAAAAAATAATCTTTTGCACTGGAATATATGTAATGCTCCGGCTTTTCTACCATACCTGCCTTTTTCTGCCCGGAGTCTCCTCTCTCCTTCTTTTGAACTCTCTTGATCAGATGAGCAAAATATTTCTTTTGGAACGATAAGGGAGCCGATAGTCCTGCGGCATCGAAGGATCGGCTCCGGGCCTGACAACTGATTCTGTTTCATATCATCCCGGAGTCAGCTATACAATCAGGAACAGAATATTGTTAAAGAGAAAAAACCAATTTCAAATGTTACGGGGTAGCGAGACTCCGGGGGGAAAAATTATCTTCAATTAATTCGTCCCATATATTTTTTCTGCCCGGAGTCTCCTCTCACTTTCTTATGAACTGTGCTGATCCGTTGAGCAAAATATTTCTTTTGGAACGATAAGGGACTCCGGGCCTGACACATGATTCTGTTTCATATCATCCCGGAGTCAGCTATACAATCAGGAACAGAAAGTTATAAAAAGAGGAAAAAACAATTCAAATGTTATAGTGTAGCGGGACTCCGGGGGAAAAAATTATCTTCTATTAATTCGTCCCATATATTTACTATATTTGGGACGAAATTTAGCTAATGAAAAGACCCGTTGTTGAAAATAAAGTTGCTGAAACACTAACAAAACTGCAAAAAGGAAGTATCCTCTTTGTTGAGGACTTTTTAGATTTCGGTAATTCTGAAAGTATTAAAAAAGCTTTGCTCCGGCTTAAAGAAAAGGGCTTACTTATTCGTGTGGCACACGGCATTTACCTATACCCAAAAAAAGACAAGGATTTAGGAGTACTGTATCCTTCGGTAGAAGAAATTGCTATTGCCATTGCCAAAAGAGATAAGGCAAGGATTATCCCTACAGGAATTCAGGCGTTAAACAAGTTGGGTCTTTCAACACAAATATCTTTAAAAGTTGTGTTCCTGACTGATGGAGCGGCAAGAAGTATTAAAATTGGAAAACGGACAATCACATTTAAAAAAACAAGCCCTAAAAGTTTATTGGCGAAAGGAGAAATGAGCGGCCTGGCAATTCAGGCATTAAAAAGTATAGGTCAGAATAAAATTGGAGATGATGTTTTAATTAAGTTGCTTGCTATTCTTAAAAAGGAAAAAAAAGAAAATATCCTGCACGATGCAAAACTTTCACCAGCCTGGATAAATAGAATACTGATGAGTGCAACAAAGCAAAATGAATACAGATTGGTTAAAAATATCTGAAGAAAGGCGAATTGAAATTCTCAATCAAGCCAGTAATATTTCGGGATTACCTACGATTGCCATTGAGAAAGATTGGTGGGTAACTGTGGCATTAAAGGCTTCCTTTGAATTAAAGTATTCACCAAGCATTGTATTTAAAGGCGGCACTTCATTAAGTAAAAGCTGGAATCTGATAGAACGCTTTTCGGAAGATATTGATTTAGCGATAGACAGAAAATTCTTTGGCTTTGACGGCGACATCAGCAAGAGTCAAATCAAAAATCTAAGAAAAATATCCTGCGAATTTATATCTACTACATTCTTAGAAGATTTAACGAAACAGTTTACCGAATGGAAAGTGATTGATGAATGTAAATTATATGCTCAACCAGTAACCGATTCTGACAAAGACCCCCAGATAATATAAATTCACTACAATTCTGTATTTGATAAATCAAATTATTTACCGCAAAGGGTTTTACTTGAGGTAAGTTCCCGTTCATTGATGGAACCAAGTGAAAGCAGAGAAATTAATTCAATCCTTAGTGCTGCTTTCCCAGACCAACCATTTGCAACCGAACCTTTTAATATTTCGACTGTTCTGGCACAAAGAACCTTTTTAGAAAAGATATTTTTATTGCATGAAGAGTTTTCGCAAGACACTGCTAAAATTCGTATTGACAGGTTATCGAGACACTTGTATGATTTAGAAAAATTAATGGACACGGAACACGGAAAGGCGGCACTTTCGGACACAGAATTATATAAGAGCATAGTAACACACAGAGAAAAATTCAATTCACTCCGGGGCCTGGACTATTCCAACCATATCCCAGGCAAAATAAAAATCATCCCGCCTGACACCGTAATCAAAGAATGGGAAAAAGATTATCAGGCAATGACACAGAATATGATTTATGGTGACCCATTAACCTTTGACAAACTAATAAAACGGATTCAGGATTTACAAAAAAGAATAAATGCAATAGCTCATTAGCCCACGCAAAAGCAAGTACATTTTTTCTGCCCGCACTCCCCCTCTCACTTTCTTATGAACTGTGCTGATCCGTTGAGCAAAATATT